>NZ_JAHLEC010000092.1 GCF_018861705.1 Clostridium psychrophilum
AAATATATTTATTAAAACATTAATTTCTATTGAACCGCCGTGTACCGAACGGTACGCACGGTGGTGTGAGAGGTCGCTAAATAAACTAATTATTTAGCTCCTACTCGATTATTAAGGGGTTGAATTAGTATGGGTAAAAAAGTTATTGCTATAGGTAATAGGTTAATGATGGATGATGGAGTAGCATTGTTAATTCTAGAAAAGATTAAGAATACCCTTGAGGATAATGGTATTGAAACTATTATAGGAGAAACAGATGTAGAATTTTGCTTTTCAAAATTAAATGAGTTAGATGTATTTTACATTATGGATTCAACATATTATGGTACTGTTCCTGGCACATTGACTTTTAAAAGTTTGGATGACATGGGAAAGATTAAAGATCACAGTAAATCTATTCACTCTTTAGGTTTAATGGATCTAGTAAGCATGTACAACCTGGATATTAAAGGTTATTTTATAGGGATAGAGATTTCTACTATAGATATAAATATTGGGTTAAGCAATATTTTACAGGGCAAAGTGGAATATATATCTAAAAAGATAATAAGCTTTATTATATAATTAAAGGAAGTAATGAAGGGCAAGAAGTTTATAGTTTTATGTCCTTACCATCTTAAAAAGTATTTAATACTTATAAATATCCTTCTCAATAATTAGATTTGTGATATAATTCATTAACGAAACAAACTGATCTTAAATTTATAACAGATAAAAGCTCTTATAAATTTAAGTTAAACAAAATAATAAATAAGTAAAGTGAGGGAAACGTGATATGAGTATTAAGTACATAAAAAAAATGCCTACTGCAAATGAAATCATGGAAGAAATGCCTTTATCAAATCATATTAAAGAAATTAAAAAAAATAGGGATATTGAGATAAGAAAAGTTTTTGAGAATGAATCTGATAAGTTTCTTCTTATAATCGGACCATGTTCAGCTGACAATGAAGATTCGGTGTGTGAATATATAGGAAAGCTTGCAGAGGTTCAGGAAAAAGTAAAAGATTCTATCATTATTATACCTAGGATTTATACAAATAAACCTAGAACTACCGGCGAAGGATATAAAGGTATGGCATCTCAACCAGACCCAAGTAAAGAACCTGATATGGATGCGGGACTCAGGGCCATTAGAAAACTTCATTTAAAAGCATTAAGTGAATATCACATGCCTGCTGCAGACGAAATGTTATATCCAGAAAATTATACATATCTTTCAGATTTATTAAGTTATCATGCAGTTGGGGCTCGCTCCGTAGAAAATCAGCAACATAGATTTGCCGCAAGTGGTATTAATATGCCTGTAGGCATGAAGAACCCAACTGGTGGAGATTTAACTGTAATGTTAAATTCCATTAAAGCGGCGCAGGATGGTCATACTTTTATATATAAAGGATGGCAGGTTGAAACAACAGGGAACACTCTTGCACATGCGGTTTTAAGGGGAGCTGTAGATTCTTATGGTAAAAATATTCCCAATTACCATTATGAAGATTTGATTAATATTGCTAAAGAATATGAAAATCATAAACTTTTTAATCCTTCTATTATTGTAGATACTAATCATGCAAATTCAATGAAGCATTATGAAGAGCAACCAAGAATAGTAAGGGAAGTGTTGATGAGTAGAAAATATGATTCTCTACTTAAAAAAATGATAAAAGGATTTATGGTTGAAAGTTACCTTGTAGAAGGTAAACAAAATGTAGGGTGTGGTACTTATGGAAAATCAATAACCGATGCATGTTTAGGATGGAAAGATACTGAAAAATTAATTTATTATATTGCTGAAAATCTATAGAAACATTGGTAATAATATATATTTAATAATATCTCAAAAACGCTTTAGGATAGTTATCCTAAAGCGTTTTTGTTTTGAGATATATTTTCAAGTAATAATTTTTCTGAATTTCACATTTCTAGGTTACTGTTTCATTTACACTTAACCATCTATCTGGTATGTTATAATTATATATTATTAAGAAACTACTTGCGTTAGTGATTATAAATTAGTTGAGCAAAAAGGTGCATATATAAAGATTTTATAATTGTAATTTTAATATAAGGAGAAAGTAGAATTATGATATTAAATTTTTTAGGTAGTGGTTCAGCATTTAATGTTGAAGAAGGAAACAATTCAGCCTATATAAAAATAAATGATAAATTATTATTATTAGATTGTGGAGAAAGCATTTTGAAAGAATATAGGAAAGGAGTAAACGAAATGAAGTATTTGATTATTGGAGCAGGTGGTACGGGGGGATGTATTGGAGCCTATATGGCGGAAGCTGGGAAAGATGTTACTTTGATTGCCAGAGGTAAACATCTTGAAAGTATTCAGAAAAGTGGACTAAAGGTAGAAACTACTTGGAAAGGAAATTATACTGTTTCACAGGTAATTGCATATGATATGGAACACTATCATGAGCAACCAGATGTGATTTTTGTTTGTGTGAAAGGCTATTCTTTGGAAGATACAGTTCCTTTTATTAAACGTGTTGCCCATAAGAATACCGTGGTAATTCCGATTTTAAACATTTATGGAACTGGCGGAAAATTGCAGAAAATGCTGCCCAAACTTTTAGTTACGGACGGATGTATTTATGTATCTGCTAATATTAAAGAACCTGGAACTCTTCTGATGCATGGTGAAATTTTTAAAATTGTTTATGGCATTCGTAACAAATCAGAATACAAACCTATTTTAAAGCAGATAGAACAGGACTTGAAAGAAAGTAATATTCTTGGAATTTTATCAGATGATATCAGGAGAGATGCCTTGCAAAAATTTTCTTATGTCTCAGCGATGGCAGCGTGTGGTTTATATTATGATGCAGAAGCAGCACCTATGCAGAAACCGGGAGAAATCAGAGATACTTTTGTTGCATTAACTAGGGAAATAGATGCTCTGGCTGTAGCTATGGGGATTTATTTTACTGCAGATATAGTGCAAATTAATTTAGAAATTTTGGATAAACTTGATCCTACGGCATCGACATCCATGCAAAGGGATATTGCTCAGGGGAAAAATTCAGAACTTGATGGGCTTATATTTGAAGTAGTTCGCATGGGCGAAAAATATGGGGTTCCTGTTAAAATGTATAAGAAGATAACAAAAAAATTCAGTAATTTATTAAACCTAGAGAGAAAGTAGAAAAATGCAAGATAAAAGAATATTGATAAAGGGAGGATATTCTTTGTTTTCCCTCCCTTATCAATTTTACTATCTTAATTTATATATGATTTGCAACTTCATATGCATCCCAAATGCCATACATGATATTAGAAACCTTACGTGCATCTCCTAAAAGATAAATTTCAGGAACTTCAAATTCTAATTCTTTATATCCTACTGAAAGTATTACGGAATCGCATTTAATCTTCTGAGTTCCACTTTCTGTTTCCATTTCAAGTAATCCATCTTTATATGCTTTAACCTTTGAATTTGTTTTTACATCGATATTATTAAATGGAATTAATTTTTCAAGCATTTCACTATTTGCAGAACATAAAGGCCCATTTAATGCAAGTATTTTGTTTAATGCCTCTACTATAGTTACCTTTTTACCTTTTTTAGCAAGGTGAAGTGCAAGTTCACATCCAACCAGTCCTCCGCCAACTATAACTGTCGCACACTTGCAGTCTTTCTTTCCAAGTAAAACGTCTGCGGTACAAGGAAGATGCCTTTCGGTAAACTCCCTTGTGTAGAATACAAAATCAATATTAAAATATTTTTTTAACCATTACATTTGCGATTATTTTTAATTTTTTCTTCCCAAAAGCCAAAAGCTATCCTTCCTGAAGTTAAAAGTCCCGGTGTTTCTGGAGTTGATAGAAATACTAAGAAGTTACCACCCTCACCAATAATTATTTTTCCATTTTCACTTTCAACCAATGTTGTTTCAGGCTGTGCACATCTTACGAAGGCTTTGATTCCTCCAGTTGGATCACCTAGAACATTAGAAGCATATTCTAATCTTATTTTTGCTCTAGGTTGTGGTTTGATAATTAAATTTGTAGGAGTTACAGCAGCATATTCAATATCTGAATCTGGGGGAGTTGCATTAAACCAAAACTGTGCACGGAAAGCTGAATCTGAAACATCAGTTACTGTCCACACATTTACATGCAAAATAACGCCTGATTTAATTGGATTGTATAATCTTGCCCAGGCATTTGTATATTTACCAAATACTAAATTATCAGCATATCCAATAAAATATTGTCCTAATGTAGATTCGTATAATTCTATTGGAATAGCAACAGTTTTTGAAAGTGATTCTTCGGTGCCTTTACATTGTATTTGATTCATTAAATTATCACCTCACTATATTGTAGTGTATTGTTAACATATAGTTACAAAGTAAAAGCAACACTATACAAATACATAAAGGAATATGAGTTGTAAGATAAGTTGTTAAAAAGCTAGAACTATTTTCTAGCCCATGTAGCAATAGCTTTAATATCTTCAGGAGTTGTTCTACAGCAACCACCAATTAGCTGCGCACCTTTCTCAAACCAGCTTTTGGCGCTACGACTATAAGTTTCACTAGAGGAATTACCATGCCATGTTTTAGAGTGAGCATCATATTCTTCTCCCGAGTTTGGATAAACTACTATAGGTTTTTTAGAATTCTTTTTAATTTCTTCAGTTAAGGATGGTATATGAGCAGGTGCACTACAATTTATTCCTATGGCAGCTATTTGCGCAAAGTCATCTAAATATTTGGCACAATCAGAAATTAATGTACCATCACTTATCTGCAAATCATTTTTAGCGCTAAAACTCATCCAACAATATGTTTTTGGAAATTCTTTAAGTAGTTTAGCAATAGCTTTAGCTTCTATAAGACTAGGTATTGTTTCACAAGCAAGAATATCTACACCTGCATCCACTAAAATTTTTATTCTTGGTCTATGAAATTCAATTAGTTCTTTTTCACCAATTTTATAATCCCCACCATATTCAGAACCATCTGCAAGATAAGCACCATAGGGGCCTACAGAACCGGCAACTAATGGAGTTGGTCTATTTATCCTATGTAGTGGATTTTTCCAAAAATCATCCCTCGCTTTAATAGCAATAGTAGCAGATTTTTTAATAAGGGATATTGCTTGAAGTTTAGTGAAACCTTTTTCTATATACCCTTCAATAGTAGCTTGATAACTTGAGGTAATTGCACAATCGGCTCCAGAAGCAAAATACTCATAGTGTACTTTTTCTATTATTTCAGGATTCTGAGCAAGTATTTTAGCTGACCAGAGAGAATCATTAATAGCGCACCCCATGCGTTCAAGTTCTGTAGCTAATGCACCATCTAAAATAATCAATGGAAAATTTTTTAAAATATTATCTATAGGATTCATAATAAATCTCCTTCTTTTATAGATTATTTTTTACTACTTTATTCTGTTTTCTGATATTCTTTATGTTCAAAATCACATTCCATAAGAGGAACTATCTTAGTCTTCTTTAAAAATTTATAACCAAAATATAAAATTAAAAATAGCGTGATAGTCATATAATTTGTAATAGAACTAAACAAAACGAAGGTAGGTGCTTGGAATATCAATAGGTTTGAACCAAATATAACAATAGTACAAAGCACCATAGCCATGTGGGTCCAAATGGGAACCACTTAGCTCGATACTCTGGACTTTTAACAACATCTCAGAAGGAGATGATTTAAGTATCCTAATAAGTTTACCATTAATATGTAATCATGCAATACCTACAATGCATATATGACTTACTTCCTCTAGGAGCTAGATTCATCTCTTTTAGAGCTGTTGCAACTCCTAGAGGAGATGATTTAATGATAACGTTACACTCTTATTTTCAAACATGTATAAACAAGTATTGACACGCTTGTTTATACATGTTATTCTATTATTATAAAGGGGGAGTCAAAAATGGGAGTTTCAAAAATATCAGTAGAAAAAATTATTGCAGCTGTTGGAGGTAAAGAGAATATATCTGCGACCACTCATTGTGTTACCAGATTAAGGTTTGCTTTAAAAGATGAAAAGAAAGTAGATAAGGCTAAACTCGATGAAATCGATTTAGTAAAGGGTTTCTTCTCTAGCAATGGTCAATATCAAGTAGTTATAGGACCTGGAGTAGTTGACAAGGTTTACGACATGCTTATTGAGATTACTGGAATTCAAGGCGCAACAAAACAGGAAGTTAAAGATGCAGCATCAAAAAATATTAATTTACTTCAGCGTCTTGTGAAAACGTTATCCGAAGTATTTATACCAATACTACCAGCTATTGTGGCTGCAGGTTTATTAATGGGTATAAATAATCTTCTTGCAGGTAAAGGTATTTTTTTTGCCAATCAGTCATTGATTGATGTTCATCCTGGTCTTCGTGATATTTCAGACATTATAAATATTATAGCTAATACTTCTTTCACATTTTTGTCAGCATTAATTGGTTGGTCAGCAGTTAAAAAATTTGGTGGAAATCCACTTCTTGGTATAGTACTTGGCTTAATCCTAGTGCATCCATCATTACTAAATGCTTATAATTATGGAGATGCTGTTACAAAAGGAACAGTACCATATTGGAATTTATTTGGGCTTAAAGTAGCTAAAGTAGGATATCAAGGACAAGTTTTACCCGTTTTAGTTTCATCCTACTTTTTAGCAAAAATAGAAATATATTTAAACAAACATATTCCAGATTCTATTAAGTTATTAGTAGTTTCACCTATTGCACTTCTTGTTACAGGTTTCTTATCATTCATTATAATTGGACCAATAACTTTTTCTGTTGGTAATGGAATTACTTATGGTTTAGTTTATATATTTAACCATTTTCCTGTAATCGGCGCGATTATATATGGTGGTTTCTATTCAGTACTAGTAATAACAGGTATGCATCAAATGTTCCTTGCAGTAGATTTACAACTTATAGCAAGCACAGGAGGAACTTTTTTATGGCCGATACTTGTTCTTTGCAATATTGCTCAAGGCTCTGGGGCCTTAGCCATGATGTTTATAAGTAAAAACGAAAAAATAAAAGGATTATCTTTTACGGCTGCTATTTCAGCTTATCTTGGAATAACTGAACCGGCTATATTTGGAGTTAACTTAAGATTTAAATTCCCATTTTTCGCAGCTATGATAGGTTCAGCGATGGGTGCTGTGGTTATAACAATAAATCATGTAAAAGCTCCGTCTATAGGAGTTGGAGGATTACCTGGTTTTTTATCAATATTTCCACAACAATGGGGAGTATTCTTTATAGGTATGATTATAGCAATAGTGGTTCCTTTTATATTAACTTTTGTATTTTCAAATTTTACTAATATTAAAGTGCCAACATTAAAAAACATGAAACTTAAGAAAAATATGTAATGTATTTATAAATGGAGGTATTACCATGAATGAATTTTGGTGGAAAAAGTCTGTTGTATATCAAATTTACCCAAAAAGTTTTAAGGATACAACAGGAAATGGAACGGGAGACTTACAGGGAATAATTGAGAAACTTGATTATATAAAAAACTTGGGAGTAGATGTAATATGGATAACCCCTATATATGAGTCTCCTCAGAAGGATAATGGTTATGATATAAGTGACTATTATAAAATAGATCCTCAATACGGAAGTATTGATACTTTTGAAAGATTGTTAACACAAGCACATGCACGAGGATTAAAGATAATATTGGATATGGTAGTTAATCATACGTCTATAGATCATGCGTGGTTTAAAAAATCTTCTCAGTCCAAGGATAGTCCATATAGAGACTTCTATATTTGGAAAGATGGTAAAGATAACATGTACCCTAATAATTGGAAATCTAAATTTGGAGGCAGTGCCTGGGAATATGATGAAAATTCAAAACAATATTATCTTCATCTTTTCGATGTCACTCAGGCAGATTTAAATTGGGAAAATCAAGAACTTAGAAAAAGTATATATGATATGATGGAATTTTGGTTAAGTAAGGGAGTAGACGGCTTTAGATTAGATGTAATTAACTTATTATCTAAAGACCAGGCTTTCCCAAATGATACTTTAAATACACCTATAGAGGATGGACGTAAATTTTACACAGACGGACCTAAAATTCATACATTTTTAAAGAAACTCAATGAAAATGTATTTTCAAAATACAAAAATATATTAACGGTTGGTGAAATGTCTTCTACATCTATAGATAATTGTGTTAAATATACTAATCCAAATGAAAAAGAACTAAATATGAGTTTTAGTTTTCACCATTTAAAAGTGGATTATCCAAGTGGCGAAAAATGGGAATTGGGAAAATTTGATTTTATAAAACTTAAAAAAATACTAACTGAATGGCAATATGGGATGATCAAAGGTAATGGATGGAATGCACTATTTTGGTGTAATCATGATCAACCAAGGGTAGTATCACGTTTTGGGAATGACAAAGAGTACCACGATGAGTCCGCTAAAATGTTAGCTACTACTCTACATTTATTACAGGGAACACCATATATATATCAAGGTGAAGAAATAGGAATGACAAATCCAAATTTTGATAAGTTGCAGGATTATAGGGATGTGGAATCTCTAAATATTTATGATATATTAAAAGCTAAAGGTAAATCTGATAAAGAAATTATGGACATACTTAAGCAAAAGTCTAGAGATAATTCAAGAACTCCAATGCAATGGGATACTTCTAAGAATGCAGGATTTACTGAGGGAACCCCATGGATAAATGTATCAAATAATTTTTCATATATAAATGCTTCTAGTGCCTTAAAAAATAAGAATTCAATTTTTTATTATTATAAAAAGCTAATAAGGTTAAGAAAAGATTATGATATAATCGCATATGGAGATTTTGAGATAATATTGGATAATGATCCTCAAATATTTGCATACATTAGACGTTATAATAATGAAAAATTATTAGTTGTAAATAACTTTTATGCTGAATTTGCTACATTTGTTCTTCCGAGTGATGTTATTTTGGAAGGAGAATCTAAAATATTGATATCTAATTATGCAGATACAAAAAACAATATAAATGAGTTATTACTTCGCCCATATGAATCTTCAGTTTTTTATATAAAATGAAAGATCCATTCACTAGTTCCATAGGTATATGATATAATTTATATGGAACTAGCCGTTTGGAGGAATATTAATGGGAAAAAAATATATGTGTATATACGAAAATATAAAAAATGATATACTTCAGGGCAATTATAAACCAGGTGAAAAATTTCCTTCTGAAAATGATTTTTGTAAAATGTATAATACAAGTAGGGGTACTGTAAGGCGAGCTTTAGATATGTTATCTGAAGAAGGTCTAGTAAACAGTGTTCATGGTAAAGGATCTTTTGTTTTAGAAAATAATCAAATTACTTTTTCATTTGGAAATCTTGTGAGTTTTGCTGAAGTTTCTAGTATAAATGGGAATGAATTTTCTACCTCTGTACCAATGTTTGAAGAAGTATTAATAGATGAAGTTTTACATGAAAAAACTTCTTTAGAAAAAGGAAAAGAGGCTTATAAATTATATCGCACAAGAAGTTTAGATAATGAAAATATTATTTTAGATGTAAATTATTTTCTAAAGGATAATGTTTTAAATCTTACAAAAAAAATTGCAGAAAAATCTATTTATAAATATATAGAAGAAGAATTGAATACAAAAATTGGTTTTGCTAAAAGAATTATAAAAATAGAACAAGCTAATTCTATTGATAAAAAATATTTGGATATGAAATCCTATAATTTCATAGTAGTCGTAAAAAATTTTGTATACTTAAATAATGGAACTCAATTTGAATATACAGAATCGAGGCATCGTCCAGACCGCTTTGAATTTTCTGATTTTGCTAGAAGAAGATAATAAAACTTTAGTAAAAAGTAACTTAAACGGCTAAGTCCCTAAATTTAAGGGGTTTAGCCGTTTGTTTTTTTAACTTCTAATTAAATTTCTTTTATAAAATTTACTATTTTTATACTGCGCAACTATCAGCATTTATTATTTTGTTTGTAATTAATGTTTTAGCTACTTGCGTCATTGAAATTGGATCTAATATTTCTTCCAATTCTTCTGTAGTTAAAATTCCCTCACTTAAAACAATCCCTTTTATAGATAGGCCAGTTTTTAAAGCTATTTTTGCAATATCAGCTGATTTTTTGTATCCAATATAAGGGCAAAGTGCTGTTACTATGCCTATACTACCATTTAAAAGTTCTGCGCATCTCTCTTTGTTAGCGGTAATTCCCACAATACAATTATCCACAAATGTTGTAGTTGCATTTGTAAGTGTTTCAATAGATTCGAATAAGTTATAGAAAAGGACAGGTTCAAAAGCATTAAGTTCTAATTGGCCTGCTTCTGCTGCCATAGTTATTGTAAAATCATTTCCTATAATATTAAAAGCTACTTGAGAAACTACTTCTGGAATAGTAGGATTTATTTTACCGGGCATAATTGATGAGCCATTTTGTTTTGATGGTAAATTTATTTCACCTATACCAGTTTTAGGACCACTTGATAATAGTCTTAAATCATTTCCCATCTTAGATAGATTTACAGCGCAAGTTTTTAAAGCTCCTGATACACATACAAATCCATCAAGATTCTGAGTCGCATCAATTAAGTCTTCAGCTTGAACCACATTAAAGCCAGTTACCGTTTGGAGGTTAGAAATAATATTATCTAAATATTTGGGACTGGCATTTATACATGTGCCTATTGCTGTGGCACCAATATTTAAAGTAAGCATTTCTTTTTGCGCATTAACTAACCTATTAATATCACGTTTTATCATTGAAGCATATGCGTGAAATGATTGACCAAGTCTAATTGGAACTGCATCTTGAAGCTGAGTACGTCCCATTTTTATAATATTATCAAACTCTAAAGATTTTAATTCTAGAGCATTATATAAGCGCTTAAGTTCTGAAGTTGCTTTTGGCAACATTTTAAGAATTGTGATTTTCCCAGCAGTGGGGAATATATCATTGGTGGATTGAGCCATATTTACATGATCATTAGGATTTACAATACTGTAATTACCTTTAGTCCCACCAAGTAGTTCAATAGCAATGTTTGCAATAACTTCATTAGCATTCATATTTGTAGAAGTACCTGCGCCACCTTGAATTGGATCAACAATAAATTGATCATGAAACTTTCCGGAGATAATTTCATCGCAAGCATTTATAATTGCATCTGCAATTTTAGTATCTAACATATTGGCATCTCTATTTGTAATAGCTGCTGATTTTTTTATCTCTGCAAGGCTTACTATAAGTGCTGGGTGAATTGTTTTATTTGTAATATGAAAATTATTATGAGCTCTTAATGTTTGAACACCATAATAAGCATCATTTGCAACTTTCATACTTCCTATTGAATCAGATTCTATTCTTGTTTCCATATTAATTCCTTCTTTCTTATTTTTTCGTTTTTCCAATATATGCAGATTAACATGGTTTTATATTTATGTAAATGACTAAAGAGAAGTTGTGAATAAAAGCTAAAAATAAACATGTTATACTTAATTTAAATTAATTTGTATACAATTGCAGTTAACTTTATTAAGTAGATATTTAGAAGATTTAAGTTAATGGAGTATAATTATTTCTAAATATAATCTGAATAATATATTGAAAGTTAAGTTATATATACTATATTAATCAAAAAACACAATGCGTAATTAATATTTTTAATTAATCTTATAGGAATGAATTGCATATTTGCACAAATGACCTTATTATATTAAGTGACAGCAATAAGAGTTAGATATAGGTAATTTTAATAAAGTAATTAATTAATGCTATACTGCAGAGAATTATGAAAGATTCTTTAACTAACCTTTAATGCATATATGCATTAAAGGTTAGAATATACATTATTATAACGTTAATATTTTAACAATAAATAAAAAGGGAGGTAAATGTTAGTAAGGAATGCACAAATATAGTGAATCTTACTAACACCTAAAATATGGACAAAATTGATTTAAAACTTATTGAGCTTTTTCAAGAAAATGCACGTTATTCACTTAAACATTTAGCACAAGAAGTATTTTTATCAACTCCAGCCGTGTCAGCTCGTATTTTAAAGCTAGAAGAGACAGGAGTTATTACAGGATATTCTGCACATGTTGATCCACTAAAATTAGGTTATAACATTAAAGCCTTTATAAACTTAGAAATGTCACCAAAACAAAAACCAGAATTCTATCCTTTTGTAGAAAGATGTCCCAACGTACTTGAATGCAACTGTGTAACAGGAAAGTATTCAATGATTATTACTGTTGCTTATCATACAACTGTAGAACTTGATGCATTTATCAATGAATTGCAGAAATTTGGAAATACAGAAACACAAATAGTGTTTTCTACAGCAGTTGAACATAGAGGAATTAATGTATCTACTTAACAGTATTTAAAATACATTACACTAAAGGAGGAATGTTTAAATGAGTTTTCAATTACCAAAGTTTTTATCACCAGATTTCTCGCAGAGTTTTTTTATTATATAGGAAACAGCTTGCGGAAACCACTGTGGATAACATTCTAGCTAAAAAATAGATAGAAAAAATAAGAAAAATATGAGATGATATAACCATGAAAAATAATAAGATTACTATAAAACAAATATTTGAAGATAATTATCCAGAGTTTTGGAAATTAAATAAAGAAAAGTATCCTGAAAAGATGAGAGAACATATGAATATCGAAGTAATGAAAATGATAGGATGTGGAGATATTTCATTGGGTTTTGTTGCGTACATATGTTTAAAATGTCTGGAAGTATTTAAAATAGGTTTTACATGTAAAAGTAGATTTTGTAGTAAATGTGGAAAAAAGTACATAAGTGAATGGGTAGAAAAACAAGTTAGTAAAATTTTAGACATACCACATAGGCATTGTGTATTTACAATACCCGCTGAGTACAGAAAATATTTTTTTTGGAATAGAGAGAGTCTGAAAGACCTGCAAGACATGGTGTATGAGGTTATAAATGAGTTTGCAAATGGTGTAAACTATAAAAATAGAGAAGAATATAAAAAGAAG
>NZ_JAHLEC010000093.1 GCF_018861705.1 Clostridium psychrophilum
AATTTTCATATTAATTTACAATATTTTCAAGAGGCATAGCCTAAAATTTGAAATAGCTTAACTCCTACCGGAGAAAATATAGCTTTTTGTGGCTTAATCATTATATTAATTACATAGAATAAATAAAAATAACCTCTACAGAATAAACATCAATTCATTAAATTAATACAATTCAAATAAAAGTAATTGCAAAAGAAGCCCATGGAAATACATCCAGGGCTTCTTAACTTAATTATATTATATTATATTTGATTTACATTAAATGTTGATTCAATAGCTATATTTCTATTAAATACATGTTCTATCCTAGGTAATGATATTCCCAAAGTTTCGCGAAGAACATCCTCTACTGTCTCTACCGTTTTAATTGTCAATTGACTTTTAACTTCTTCTGGTACCTCCTTTAAATCAACTAAATTCTCTTTTGGAATCAATATTTTCTTTATGCCAGCTCTTTGAGCCCCTATTAATTTTTCCTTAAGTCCACCTATTGGAAGTACTGCTCCTCTCAAAGTAATTTCTCCTGTCATTGCTAGTTTCGAATCCACCTTTATTCCTGTAACAAGTGATGCAAGTGCAGTAAATAAGGTTATTCCAGCTGAAGGGCCATCCTTAGGAACTGACCCTGATGGAACATGTATATGAAGATCCCTTTCTTTAAAATTTATAGAATTAACTGGTAACCTTGACTTAAGTAAACTTAAAGAGATCTTTGCTGACTCTTTCATAACATCTCCTAATTGACCTGTTAAAATAACTTGTCCACTTCCTACCATATCTGTAGCTTCAATGAAAAGAATTTCTCCACCTACAGTTGTCCACGCAAGGCCTGTCACAACTCCTGGTGGGTTATATCTTTGAGCCTTGTCATGACCTGATACTTTTCTTCCAAGCAAATCACCAATCTGATCCTTTGTAACAATAAATGGTACCTCTCCCTTATGAGACACAATCCTCTCTGAAGTTATTCTAGCAAGAGTAGCTAGTTGCTTTTTAAGTCCACGAACTCCAGCTTCCATCGTGTATTCACTAATTATATTTTGAAGTGCTTCATCTTCAATAACTAACTGCTCATTATTTAGTCCATGTTCTTCAATTACTTCAGGTATTAAGTGACTTTTCCCAATATTGAATTTTTCATTCATAGTATAACTAGATATTTGAATAATCTCCATTCTATCAAGTAATGGCCTTGGAATATTGTCCAAAGAATTAGCTGTTGCTATAAAAAATACGTCTGACAAATCATAAGGTAAATCCAAATAATGATCAGTAAAACTATAATTTTGCTCTGGATCTAATACCTCAAGTAATGCACTAGCTGGGTCTCCATTATAACCGGTCATTAGTTTGTCCACTTCATCTAAAACCATAACTGGATTTACCTCTCCTACTTTTTTTATACTTTGAATAATTCTACCTGGCATTGCACCAATATACGTTCTTCTATGTCCACGAATTTCAGCTTCGTCACGTATTCCACCTAAACTTAATCGTATATATTTTCTGCCCAGTGCCTGCGCAATACTTTTACCTAGACTTGTTTTCCCTGTACCAGGTGGTCCAACTAATAATAAAATAGAACCTTTTTTATCCTTTTTAAGTTGCATAACAGCTAAATGTTGTATTATTCTATCTTTAACCTTATCAAGTCCATAATGCTGCTCATCAAGTATACGCCTTGCATCTTCTAAATTAATAGTTTTTGGGATAGACTTTTTCCAAGGGAGTTTAACTAATAAGTCTAGATAGTTGCGTATAACATTATATTCGGCACTACTCTCGTTTTGTCTTTCTAACTTCTCAAGTTCATCTAATGCAGCATCTTTTATTTCAGTTGGCATTCCAGCTTCGTTAATCTTACTTAAATAATCCTTATCTTTACTCGTTCCTCCACTTTTGCCTTCATTTAATTCATTTTGAATAGCTTTTAATTGATCCCTAAGTACTGATTCTCTATAGGTTTTGTTTGCCTTTGCAGTAAATTTTTCTGCCATCTCAAGTTGTAATTTTAAAGCTTCTTTTTGCTTTAACAAATAATCCATAAATTTAAATATTCTTTCTTTTAATGATTGGATTTTAATTAAATCATATCTTTCTTCATTTGTAAGAGGCATAAATTGTGTAAGCTGAGCCATAAGTTTATTTATATTTTTTTCACTATCTACCATCTTCATAAACTCTTCTGATCCTTTAAATTTTTCGCTAACCTCACGGGTTACCCTTCTAACATCATCAAGCATCTCTTCTTGACTTTTCTCTGTAAGATCAATAATATCTGGTGCTATCTCAAATTCTACACGAATTGAATTATCTTCAATATTAAGGACTTTTATTTCTACCCTATCTAGTACCTTAATTTTCACTTGATAGCCATTTTCTTTTTTTTCTATTCCGTTAACATGAAAAGAAACTCCAACACTATGAAAATCCTCTTGTTTTAAAAGACTCTGATTAAAATTTTGTTTTAACGGTAATGCTATGCTAAATTGATCATCTTCAGCTAAATTGTCAAGTTCTTCTTTACTAATCTTGTTTAGTTTTAAAGTGTATGTCATCCCTGGTAATAAAACTACGTCAGATACAGGAATTACCATTCCATCTTTATTTTTCTTGTCTATATCCATCATTATAATCATCCCTTCTTTTTAAATATTCGTAAGTCAATATTCATATAATTAATTATTAAAGTATAGCGAGACAATTTTATTTTTCTTACAACAAAATTTTCTCATTTTTATTTGTTAAAAACAATGTATTTACTTAAGCTAGTAACGCATCCTGTATAATTGTAATCATTTCTTCTAGTAAGCTCGCTTGCTGAACTTTTCCAATGCATTGTTTAATAGCAATTGATTTAACTGGATAAAAGATTATTGCCACCAAATTATCATTTTGAATATTTTTAAACACTTTTCTCTTTTTCATTTTTTCTAATAAATTATTCAAATTACTTATACCTTTTCGCTCAAGACAATGACTAGCAAGTGCTGGACAGCTCGAAAATTGATCTACAAAATGAAATATCTCTCCATTTTCTTGAATATAAGTGTAATATCCTCTAACAAGCATTTCAATAAGCTCATGTCCATCCATATCCTTATATACCATACTAAGTAAATAGTCAAAAATTTTCTCAGAATATTCGTGATATATTTCTTGAAACATAATCTCTTTATTCTCGTAATAAATATAAACAGT
This sequence comes from Clostridium psychrophilum, assembly GCF_018861705.1. Classification (GTDB taxonomy): domain Bacteria; phylum Bacillota; class Clostridia; order Clostridiales; family Clostridiaceae; genus Clostridium_AD; species Clostridium_AD psychrophilum. The sequence continues at coordinate 3,202 of NZ_JAHLEC010000093.1, forward strand.
AGCTGGGGAAACCCCTGCCTCTTTAGCAATCTTAGAAATAGAAGTACCATGAAAACCTAATTCAAGTATTAGCTTAACCACTGCTTCCTTTATACTTTTTTCTTTTTCATCATCTTTTCGTCTCATTCAAACACCTCTATTAGATTCTATAATAAACGACCGTTCATTTATTGTCAAGTTTAAATTCACTGTTAATCTCATATTAATTTTAAAATTATTTAAAATTAAAATGTACAATTTGATTTCTGCCCTTATTCTTTGCTTCATATAAAGCAAAATCTGCCTCTCTTATAAACTCAATTATTGTGGACTCATTACTTGGTATAGCAGATGAAACTCCTAAAGTAACAGTTACAATGTCACTTACCTTCGAAAATTTATGAACTAAGGATAACTTCTGCACATTAAGTCTAAAATTTTCGCCATACCTTTTGGCTTCATTTAAACTTGTATGTGGAAGTACAATAACAAATTCATCTCCACCATATCGTGCTGCAAAATAACCTTTTACCAATGACTTACTTAGTTCTTTACTTATTTTTATTAAGCAACTGTCACCATATATATGCCCATAATTGTCATTATATTGTTTAAAACAATCAATATCAAATATTATTATTGATATAATGCTTTTATTCTCCTTAGCTTTATTCCATTCCTCTAAGATAAAAGAATCAAATTTTCTTCTGTTGGGAATGCCCGTAAGTCCATCATTTTCTGATAAATAAACTAGTTTCTTATTAGTATCTTGGAGTTGTATTTGAACCTTCCGCCTTTGTTCCACTTCAACAATGAGATTTTTTGATTTAATTGCATTATTTATTGCAATAGCAGCGTAAGATGAAAGTGCTTTCATCATTTCTACTGCAATCATCGTAAAGGAGTTTTTCTTGTATGCTTGTGCAGTAATCACTCCAATTAAATTATTATCAATGGTAAGTGGACAATAAATTGCTGACTTAAGTTCATAATTTTCTTTATTACTTGTACTATAATTTAACGTATCAACATAGTTTAAATATTCATTATTCATATCATTAATGACTATAATTCTGTTTTCTTTTAAACATTTTACCGCAAGACTTGCTTCATTATTAAAACTAACTTCATGCATATCATTTCTCACATTATTTTCAATAAGATACTGGTACTCAATTGTTCTTTTTTTGTCATTATAAAGAGCAATTCCAAAGTCATTAGCATACATAAAGTTTTGTATTGTATGATGAAGCATTTCATAAATATGGCCTAGTTCTAATGTAGTTGTGATTTTTTCTCCTAATTCACCTATAATTGATATGTTTTTTATAATCTCTTTAAGGTCGTCTGCTTTTCTTCTAAGAATCTCACTTTTTTCTAATATTCTCTTATTTTCCTCTTCTAGACTATCAAGCTGAATCTTTGTTTTTAAACTTCTTACTCTATTTTTAAGTTTTATACTTTCTAACTTTTCTTCGTTTTCAAAATGATACTTATAATATCTATTAGCATTATAAGTATCATTAGCCCTTTCATACAAAGCAATAGCTCTTTTACAAATTTCCATGGTTTTAGCATACAATTTATTTTTTATAGAAATGCTGTACACTTCATCTAGTTTAGCAATTGCTTCACTTCTTTTTTCTATGTGATCAAGGAAACTGCTGAAATCTAAAAGAAGATCAATTCTACTATATATATAATCTATGTCAGATAAAGTATCCAAGGCTTTTAAAAAATATTTTTCACATTCCAAATATTTTGATTTTTTTTCATATATTAAAGCAAGTATTCCATAAGCTTCTGCTATACCAATTTTATAATCATATTCAAGTAAAAAAAATATAGATTTATTTAAATATTCTAAAGCACTTTCATAGTTTCCTAATTGGTACTGAATATGGCCCAAATTAGTAAGTACCATGCCAAAGGTAGCTTGATAGTTCAATTTACTTTCAATGTTGACGGACAAATTGTAATATGAAATTGCATCTTCATAACATTTTAAGATTCTATATATTTCGCCAATATTATTATAAATTATTGCAATGTAACTCTCAACGCAACGATTTTTATAATGATTTTCACTATTATCAAATGTTTTTGCTATTTTTTCAGCAGAATTGTAATATTCTAAACTCTTTTCATCCTGTTCAATATCAAAGTAAATGTTACCTATATTTATGTATGCAAGTAACTGTAAATCACACATGTCATTTTTATCTGATAACTTTATGGAATCAAATAAATAAATCATAGCTTCTTCATATTTACTTAAATTCAAATAAACTCGCCCTATGCACAATAAAGCAAAAGCCATTCCCTTTTCATAATTTTCTTCACTACTAGCTGAATATACTTTAAGACCAAGTTCAATTGTTTCCTGTATATTTATGTATTTATCTTTTTCAAGCTTATCCAACATTCCATTAAGTTTACTGCTAGTATATTTATTTTCCATAATCGTCACCTCCAAAACAACAATTGTAATATATGTGAGTTATACTCTATGTAATTCTAAACGTACATTTTTATTTTCTTTAATAAAATGTATTATATATTAATATTTAGATGTAAATACGTTAATTATACAGTATGTTGTTAGATTTTTCTATATTTTTAGTTAAATTCAAAAAACTATAGGCCTTCCTAGATAGGGCTATAGTTTTATTATCAAATCATAAAGTGTAAAATTTATTGTTTGGTTTCTTTCACTTCATTATTATATACTGCCATGATCTGTCCCATTACTTTTAATCGACTTAAATTTTTCAATACTTTTGTATAAAAAATAAGCAGTTAATGCTGTAGCAATTAAATCAGCACTAGGCTGTGAAAGCCATAATCCATCTAATTTGAAAAACAATGGAAGAACAAGAATAAGAGGAATCAGTACTATAACTTGCCTTAATATGCTTAAAAGCATCGAAGTTTTTGCCTCATTTATTGCTTGAAAATAGCTTGCTCCTAAAATTTGAAACCCTAAAATGGGCAAAAACATTAAATCAATTTTAAGTCCACGTGCCCCTAGATTAATTAGGTCAATATTATTACCTACAAACATGCCAATAAGTTGTTTTGCAAATAGTTGAACGGTAATAAACCCCATTGTGGCAATACAAGTTCCAGCAAGAATTGCAAACTTTAAAACCTTTAAAACTCTTGAATACAATTTAGCCCCATAGTTATATCCTATTATAGGTTGTATTCCTTGACTTATACCAAATATGGGCATAAAAATAAGCATAGAAATACTATTTAATATTCCCATTGCAGCTATTGCAAGATCTCCTCCATAAGTATAAAGTCCTTTGTTATATAAAATAATTACAAGGCTAGATGCAATCTGCATAGAAAAAGGAGCCATACCAATTGCAAAAATTTCTTTTACAATATTTTTATTAAGTTTTAAGTTATTTTTCCTTATCTTAAGTACACTTTCACTATTATTAGATATAAAATATTTTAGAACCAATATCGTATTAACAGCTTGAGAGATTATTGTTGCTATAGCTGCGCCTTGAATTCCCATATTAAAAACAAATATGAATATGGGATCTAATATAATATTAATTATTGCACCAAATACCATTGTAAACATTGCCATTTTAGGATTACCTTCAGCTCTAATTATATTGTTAATACCAAAGCCTATGTTTTGAAAAACAGCGCCTATTAATATTACCTGTATATATGCTTTTGCATAAGGTATACTATTTTCACTCGCCCCAAATATAATTAAAAGCTCGTTTAAAAAGATAACTCCAAATAAACTAAGTATCAATGATATTATTGTTATTATTATTAAAGAGTTTCCCAAAATATTATCTGCAGCTTCGATATTTTTTTCCCCTAATCGTATTGATATAACTGCACTAGCTCCTATACCAACAAGCATGGCAAATGCCATTATAATAATAGATATTGGAAATGTAATAGCAAGTCCTGATAATGCGTATGATCCTACCCCTTTAATATGTCCTATATACATTCGATCTACTATGTTGTATAAGGCATTTACAATCATCCCAGTTATTGCAGGTACTGAAAATTTAAAAAGTAGTTTTACTATACTTTCTGTTCCTAATTCTTTTGTTTGATTCATAAAAAATATCCTCCATATAAACTATAATAGATAATAGTTACAAATTAGTGCTCGCCACTACTCTATGTATTTTTAAGTATAACATATGTTTTTATATTTTGAATACTTGATTAATTAGATAATGATTTATATATAACACTTATTATCAATAAATAATAAAAATATATAATTTTACTATATTTAGCATTATTTATCGTTAATAGACCTTTTCACAAGTTAAATACATTTTAATAAGCATTATCTTTTTATTTACATTTAATAAAAGGTTGAAAATGTGATATAATAAATCTTTATAATCTTCTTTATATTTAAATTAGAAATAATATCAATTTATTTAAATATAGGATCATCATATATATTGAAAATTTGTTAGGAGTGACAATACTATGAAAAGTACAATATTAACACCTAGCGGGGTATTAAAATTAGAAGATGAATTAAAACTTCGCACAACAGAAAAAAGAAGAGAAATAACAGCAGCAATTAAAGAAGCAAAAGGACATGGCGATTTAAGTGAAAATGCAGAATATGATGCAGCAAAAGATGATGAAGCTACCAATAATGATAGAGTAATTGCTATTCAAGAATTGCTTCGAAACTCTACAGTAGTAGATGACGAAAGCAGCGATGATCAATTAGGTCTTGGAGGTCAGGCAGACATTAAATTTCTTGATACAGAAGATGTTGTAAAAGTACGCCTAGTATCCACAGTAGAAACCAACCCTGAGATTATGAATATAAGTATCGAATCTCCACTCGGCATGGCAATATATAAGAAAGCACTTAATCAAAAGTGCGTTGTTGTTGCACCCGAAGGTAATTACGAAGTACTTATAGAAAAAATCTACAAATAAACTAAATAATAGTTTAGAACACTGAAGGCATAATATAAGTAAGTAATATTCTTACGCTTAAATTATGCCTTCAGTGTTTTTTTAGTTAATGAGATATATCAGTTGATGGAGCCTTAAAACTTTTTTCTAGTTTCTCTACAACTTTGGTATACTTATCCTTCTCATTAGCTGGGAATTTAAAAATAAAAGTATTAATTGAACCTTTCCCTACTACTTTCTTTTGATATATTATTTTGTCTCCTTCAACATAAGATATTACAAACCAATTACCAGATTTAACTTTATAATACATCTTAGTACTTTTAATAGCCTTACTGTATATTGAATTAATATTGTCATTTGCTGTATTATTAGTTCCGTATATCTGAAGTGAAACCTTTTGATCATCAGACTTCAACATATTCCCTTGACCATTAGCATGATCATCAACTACTTTAAGATTGTTGGGATACATAATTGAATATAAATATCTATTATTAACATAATTTGTATATCCAAGTTCTTTAGGTTGTTCACTATTAGAATCAGCATCTGCATCTGCATCTGCTAATTTTTTAGCTGCAAGGGTTTTTGCAACTGCAAGTTTTTTTGTTTCAGTTACTTTTGCATTAGCCACTACTTTATCTGCGACTATCTTTGCATCCGCTAGTTTTTTATCTGCAACTTTCTTTGCATCCATTATTCTATTATCTGCTACCTGCTCAGGTGTTCCAATTGTATTTCTTACTTGTGTTTCTACTATTTTATATCCAACAATTATTACGACTAAGAATATCACAGCTGATATGCTTATTCGCAGTTTTAATGAATTTTTCATTTGTTATCCTCCTCGGTATATACCTTCATATTCTTGTTTTCATTTCAATACAACAAATTACATCATTATTGTGACTTTACACAACATACACTTTGACTACAAAATTTAATCTTACAAATCAGTATAAAATTATTATTTTATTTTATTCTCATCTTTCTAAACCTTAGTATACATGATTTTTTAATCTTTCCAAAGACAATAAGTTACATTTTAACTTGAAGCTCTTCTTTCCTAATATAATATAACAATTTCTACATAATTGAATAGAACATATCATCACGTAGAGATTAACATTGAATAGTTTATATATTAGATACTATGTGGTAATATTAAAGGAGGAAGGTGAGAAAATGTCATATTTAGCTAGTGATAAAAGATATACAACAATGAAATACAATAAATGCGGTAATAGTGGATTAAAACTTTCTGCGATATCCCTCGGGTTATGGCATAATTTCGGTGGTTCAGATTCCTTTGAAAATTCAAGAGCCCTAGTTCATAAAGCTTTCGACCTTGGAATAACAAATTTTGATATTGCCAATAACTATGGTCCTCCTGCAGGCAGCGCAGAGGAGACTTTTGGTAAAATTTTAAAACAAGATCTTAAAAGCTACCGAGATGAACTTGTTATCTCTACAAAAGCTGGTTATACTATGTGGCCTGGTCCTTATGGCGATTGGGGATCAAAAAAATATTTGGTTTCAAGTTTAGATCAAAGTCTAAAAAGAACTGGTTTAGATTATGTAGATATTTTTTATCATCATAGACCTGACCCCAATACTCCTTTAGAAGAAACTATGTCTGCCCTGGATTTAATTGTAAAACAAGGCAAAGCTCTTTATATAGGATTATCAAACTATAAACCTGCCGAAACAAAAAAAGCTTCAGCTATACTTAAAAAATTAGGCACTCCTTGTTTAATTCATCAGCCCTCTTATTCAATGTTTAACAGATGGATAGAAGATGGTCTTCAAGATGTTTTAGATCAAGAAGGAATTGGTTCTATAGCCTTTAAACCTTTACAGCAAGGTTTACTTACTACAAAATACTTGAATGGAATTCCTGAAGACTCTAGAGCCGCAGGAACATCTGTTTTCTTACATTCTAAAGATATTACAAAATCTAAATTAGAAAAAGTTGCTAAATTAAACATTTTGGCAATGAATAGGGGACAAACCTTACCCCAACTAGCTTTAGCTTGGGTGTTAAGAGGTGGCCGCGTGACTTCAGCCCTAATTGGTGCAAGCAAAATAAGCCAAATTGAAGATAACGTAGGTGCACTTAATAATTTAGACTTTAGTTCTGAGGAACTTGAGCATATAGAACAAATATTAGCAGTCTAAAAAAAGTAGGAGGCACTTCACCTCCTACTTTTTTATACTTACTATAAATTCATTAATGTATAGAGTTAATTAATGGTGGAAACTAATGTTGTCGGAAGATTTGGGTACTGAATTATTCTTTAAGTAATCCAATCCCTTACGTATATCACGAAGAAGTAAAGACACCATATCATGACTAACACCATGACGAATTAAAATACGTTGCACTGTTATGTTCTCACGATTGCTTGGAAGTGGGTAAGATGCAATTTGCCAGCCATGCATTCTTAGACGATCAGAAAGATCATAAAGAGAAAACTCAGCTTTATTTTCATCCTTTAATGAATAGCAAACTGCTGGAATTCCACCATTGCCATCATATAACATTTCCAATAAATCTATTTTTCTAAGCTCACTACCTAAATACTGAGCAGTATTTGCACAGTCATTCTGAATTGCAGTATAACCTTCACGTCCATATCTTAGGAAATTATAATACTGAGCAATAATCTGTCCAGCTGGTCTTGAAAAATTCAAAGCAAACGTTGGCATTTGTCCTCCTAAATAATCAACATTAAATATTAATTCTTGTGGTAAATCTGCTACAGTTCTCCAAATTATCCACCCAACACCAAGTGGAGCCATTCCAAATTTATGACCTGAAGCATTAATAGATTTAACCCTTTGAATACAAAAGTCCCACTTAAGCTTTCTCTGTATAAATGGTGCAATAAATGCTCTGCTGGCACCATCCACATGAATTGGGATGTCTAAGCCAGTCTCATTTTCAATTACATCTAATGCATTTGCTATTTCCTGAACTGACTCATATATGCCGGTAAATGTACTACCCAAAGTTGCCACAACACCAATTGTGTTCTCATCGCAATAATTTTTCAATTGATCTGGATTCATACCTAATTCATCAAACATTAGAGGAATTTCTCTAATTTCAACATCAAAGTAACGGGCAAATTTATGCTAACATATTTGTACAGGTCCACATACAATGTTAGGGTTACTCGTAGATTTTCCCTGAAGCTTACGGTGTTTCCGCCACTGCCATTTTAATGCTAACCCTCCAAGCATTGCTGCTTCACTCGATCCAGTTGTTGAACATCCAATGGTAGCTTTTTTCTGAGGCGAATGCCAAAGATTTGCCAATATTCCTATACATCTCTGTTCAATTTCAGCCGTTTGAGGATACTCATCTTTATCTATCATATTTTTGTCAATTGACAAATCCATGAGATCACGAACCTCATCTTCAATGTATGTAGTACAAAATGTAGCCAAATTTTGGCGTGAATTTCCATCCATAAAGAGTTCATCATATACCAACTGGCGAATTACCCTAGGGTCGGAAGCTCTTTCAGGTAGCTCATTTTTGGGAAGCTGAGTCTGAGCTATTGTATTATCATAAAGATCCTTATACCCCTCATCTTCATTTTTGTTGCAGCGATGTAATGTCATATTTTATTCCACCTCTCTATTCTTAATTCAGGCTAACTATTAAAACTAGAATAACTAATTATAATTTATTAAATTACAACCTAACTATATTCAACTTATTATATTAAAATGTATATTAAGTGTATCATAATTATGTAATAATTATATAATATTAACATATTATATAATAGATATTCATCAAAACTAATTTGTTATTATAAAAAATAATTTATAGTAACATTAAAATAATTGGAGGCGTTATAAATGGGGATAGATTTAGATTCTTTATATGAATTGTATATAGGGCTTACAGAGTATACAGTTTCAAGAGTATTTATACAAAATAAAACAACTCCTGGTGAGGTGCAATCTATTGCCACTGTTGAGTTAAAAAAGGATGAACTTAGTAAAAAAATTGAATTTCTGCCGCCTACTACTAATAAAAAATATCCAGTAAACGATTCCCAATTTATAACATTATGGAATAACTTAATTGGTTATAAAATTGATTCTGTGATTATACTAGAAACTATAACTAAAAACACGCCTGTAAACAAAATCTTAAAAATAACGTTTAAAACTAATACTGAGACTAAACTAGTAGAGTTTACTGAGAATGGGGGAATAACTCTAAAAAGTCAAATAAATTAATTAATTAATTAATATAACTTCTTTAAATAAACATAAATAAATCCGCTAATATTTATATACAATATTAGTGGATTTATTTATGTTTATATCTTCTATTCATTTTATCTGCTTTATAGTAACACTTTAAATTATTAATAATACTATATAACTAGTAGTGTAAAATCTTTATGAGGAGGGAGTTTGTTATATTTAAAACACTTAACTTAAGTTATCCTAGAAAAATAGTATCCAATAAACTAAATAGTATTATTTTTGAATCAAAGTTAAAGAAAATCGAACTAAAAAGATATCATAAAATAATAGGCTATACCATAGGAATAATTTTTCTTGGCCAGCAGATTGTATATGCACAACCATCGGTAGAAAAAAGCAACGAAGTAATTGGATTTTTAAATAATTATGGACCCCCCTTATTCCTTACCGCTGGAGAAATTTTTAAAATGAGTTTTTCTAAAAAACAATACAACAAAAAATTTTCAATCTCACACAATTAAATAAAAAAGCTAGCGCATTATTTTTCAAATGAGTTAGCTTATTTTATTTTGACCTGTTGTAAAATGAAGTTGAACCAATAAGAAATCCATAGTGGATTAATTCTGTGTTATGCTTTAATCGCCTAAACTAAAACACACAGGAGGATAATCACTATGGAA
>NZ_JAHLEC010000094.1 GCF_018861705.1 Clostridium psychrophilum
TTTTGTTAGAAGAATAGCAAAAATAAACGTTTTTTTATTGAAAAACTTTTTCAACTCTTTTTACGGTGGAAGTTAACTCTGCAAAGTGGAAGTTACTTTTTCAATTCACCATTTTTATAAAAATGATATCATATATTTATTAATATTCTCATTTTATACATATTTATACTTTATTAAATAAAATAATTTAAGGCAGAACAAAACTGTTCTGCCTTAGGTTATCTTATTTTTTTTAATTCATCAATTAATTTGTCATTTAAAATTTTAATATGTGTTCCCTTCATTCCAAGAGATCTTGATTCTATTACTCCTGCACTTTCGAATTTTCTAAGTGCATTAACAATAACAGATCTAGTTATTCCCACCTTATCTGCAATTCTAGATGCTACGAGCAAACCTTCATTACCATCTAATTCATCAAAAATATGTTGTACTGCTTCGAGTTCTGAATAAGATAATGTTCCAATCGCAAGTTGTACTACTGCTTTTTTTCTTGCTTCTTCTTCTATTATATCATTTTTAGCTCTCAAAATTTCAAGTCCAACTATAGTTGCACTATATTCAACTAAAACTAAATCATCCTCTGTAAAATCTTTATCAAATCTCGCAAGTAAAAGAGTACCTAATCTTTCTCTATTACCGTTTATTGGTACTATAGTAGACATTTTATGTTCTATCGCACATTTTGTATTATCTTGAAATACACAACCATTTTCATTAGTAAGATTAGCTTTTGTTTCATTAATATTAAGCAAACTATTATTATAATTTTCTGGGAATCTCATATTTTTTATAATTTCATGCTTTACAATATCGCATTCAAATCCACTGGATAAATTATAACCTAATATTTTCCCTTTTCTACTAACAATGTACACATTACATTGCAATACATCGCTTAACAAATTACAAATGTCATCAAAAACTACTGGTTCAGTTCCTGATTTTTGCAATATTTTATTCAGCATTCTTGTTTTATCTAATAGTGACACAATATTCCTCCTCATATATTAAAAACTACAACTTATATTATTAAGCCAATTCTTAAAGTAATTTCTTTTAGAATAGATAGAATTCAAAATATTAAAAATTTTTAGAATCGTTCTTCCGTTATTAATAATATCACAACATTAATTCTATATCAACAGTATTTCCATATATTTCGACATATTATTTGTGAAATTTATGGAATTGTGTAAACTTTTTTAATTATTTTGTTTTTTCACTATTGTTTACTTTTCTTCACTATTGTTTTCACTAGTTTCTTCCTCTTTATATTCCCTATGTTTACATTCCACATTAGAACATTCCAAATAATCACTTTTAGTTTTACTATACCTTTTTACCATATAAGTATTACATTCTGGACATTTAGTTTCAGTTGGCTCAAACCAACTAACAAAATCACATTTTGGGTAATTACTGCATCCAAAGAATTTAGTACCTTTTTTACTTCTTCTTTCTAAAATTGTTCCACCACATTTAGGACAAGGAAGTTCTAATTCCTTAGTAATTGCTTTAGTATTTTTGCATTCCGGATAACCAGGGCATGCCATAAAGTCACCAAATCTACCGTGCTTTATCACCATAAACTTCCCACATTTGTCACAAACTACATCTGTTACTTCATCTTCAATAGTTATTTTTGCTATTTCTTTCTCTGCAATATCTATGTCAACTTTCAATGGCGTAAAAAAGTCATTAACTATATTTTGCCATTTTTCTTTTCCTTCTTCTATATAATCTAAATTGTTCTCCATTTGTGCTGTAAACTCAATGTCTACTATCTGTTTAAAATATTCGCTTACAATATTATTTACTATATGCCCAAGTTCAGTAACTTCTAAAGTTTTTTTATCCTTCTCTATGTACTTTCTACTTAAAAGTGTTGTGATTATTGGTGCATAAGTACTAGGTCTTCCAATACCATTTTCTTCTAAAGTCTTTACTAATGATGCCTCAGAAAATTTAGCAGGTGGCAATGTAAAATGCTGTTTTCCTTCAGTTTTATCACTATATAAAATATCTCCTTTATCCAATTCTGGAAGTTTTAAAGTATTTTCTTCATCCTTTAATTCTTCATCGTAAATTTTTCTAAATCCATCGAAAGCTACTTTAGATCCTGATGCTTTAAACAAATATTCACCATTAGTTATATCTATAGATACAGTATCAAGTAAGCACGATTCCATTTGGCTTGCCACAAATCTTTTCCAAATCAATGCATATAATTTATATTGTGGAGCTTTCAGAGTCTTTTTAGCTAATTCCGGTGTTATTTCTATATTGGATGGCCTAATAGCTTCATGTGCATCTTGTATATTTTTTTTGCTTTTGAATATTCTAGGAGTACTAGGAGAGTACTTCTCCCCATACCTATCACAAATAAAATCTTTTGCTGCTATTTGAGCTTCTTCAGCAATTCTTGTAGAGTCAGTTCTCATATACGTAATTAGACCTATTGTTCCATGTCCCTCAACTTCCATACCTTCATATAATTGTTGTGCTATAGACATAGTTCTTTTAGTAGCAAAATTAAGTTTTCTATAAGCATCCTGCTGAAGTGTGCTTGTTGTAAACGGTGGTAGTGGATTTTTGCTCTTTGATGATTTTTTTGTTTTGCTTACAATATATTTTTTTTCATCAAGTTGAGCAATAACATTATCACTTTCCTCTTTAGAACTCATTTCAAATTTTACGCCGTTCTTTGAAATTAGTTTAACTATTAATTTCAAAGGCTCTCCTTCTTTACACAATTCACATTCAATAGTCCAGTATTCTTTAGTAATAAATTTATCTATTTCCTTTTGTCTATCACAAATTATTTTTAGTGTAACAGATTGAACTCTTCCTGCACTAAGTCCCCATTTAACCTTTCTCCAAAGTATAGGGCTAATTTCATATCCAACTAATCTATCAAGTATACGCCTTGCTTGTTGAGCATCCACAAGCGTTCCGTTAATTACTCTTGGAGATTTTATTGCTTTCTTAACAGCTGTTTTAGTTATTTCATTAAATTCTATTCTGCATTTTGCTTTCTCATCTATTTTTAAAGCTTTAGCTAAATGCCAAGCAATTGCTTCACCTTCTCTATCAGGATCTGTTGCCAAATAAATTTTGTCGCTTTTCTTAGCTGCCTTTCTCAGTTTATTAAGTAGTTCTCCCTTACCACGAATAGTTATATATTTGGGTTGGTAATTATTTTCTATGTCAACTCCCAATTGGCTTTTTGGTAAATCCCTAACATGCCCCATGGACGCTTCTACTACATAGCTACTACCTAAATATTTTTTTATAGTTTTAGCTTTTGCGGGTGACTCAACTATAACAAGTTTTTGTCCCATCTTATCCCCTCCCTCAATGTATTATAATATATATTAATATATATTTACTTATATTTTGTTATTTACTTTTACATAATAATTTCCTGATAGACATAATATTTGATTTTTAATCTGCATTTCAAATAATATACCATATAATTGTTTTATGTCAATGTTAGTTGCTCTAATAATGTCGTTAATATGTATTGGGCTATCATCTATAATGTTGTATATTTGTTTGTTAACTTGGCTACAAACAGACTTTACAACATTTTTGGATGAATCTTTCATTTCGACTCCCATTAAATTAAATATATCATTAGCCGATGTAAGAGGATAAGCCCCATCTTTAATTAATTTGTTAGTTCCCTTACTCTCGTAAGAAAATATGGAACCTGGCACAGCCATAACATCTTTACCTTGTTCAAGTGCTAGATTTGCTGTAATTAAAGATCCACTTTTCTCTCCGGCCTCTATTACAATAATAATATCACCCAAACCACTTATTATCCTATTTCGTAAAGGAAAATTATACGCATATGGTGGTGTACCTGGTAAAAACTCTGAAATAACAGCACCTTTTTTAACTATTTCATTAAAGATTTTGATGTTTTGTTTAGGGTAGACTATATCTAATCCTGAGCCTAAAACTGCGCAAGTATATGATTCATTTTCTAAACTACTTTCATGAGCAAACGTGTCAATCCCCTTAGCCATACCACTAATAATGTTAATTTTATTAACACATAAATCTGAACATATAATTTTAGTAACATCCCTCCCATAATTTGAATATTTCCTTGACCCTACTATTGCAATATTAAACCTATCATTTAATGGCAATATATTTCCTTTATAAAATAAAGTATATGGCGCATCATCATAATTTTTAAGTCTTTTAGGATACTCATCATCATCATAACGGACTGATTTTATTTCATTAATCTCTAAGTTTCTTCGAACATTATCAATCTCATTTTGATTCCAAGCATAGGTTAGAACGTCAATTAAGTTTTTATTAAAATATTCTGTTTTTTTATTATGTACACTATAATACCATATTTGTTGTGTACTATGGAAATCAGTTATTAATTTGAGTTTATTTTTTGGGGATAATTTAACTAAAGAAAACCATATATCATAATCATTCATTATTTTACGATACCTCCACTATTTTATTTAGATTATTTGAAATTAAACTATCCTCTCATCTATAAATTTTCTATACTGCACAGCTTCTATTATATGCTTATCTAATATATTTTTAGATCCTTCTAAATCTGCAATAGTTCTAGATACCTTAAGAATTCTTGAATATGCTCTTGTACTTAGTTTGAATTTATTATAAACTAGTTCCATAATTTTATTAGCTTTATCATCTAAATGACAGTATCTTAAAATTAACTTTTGGCTCATCTCCGCATTACAGTGAATTTCTTCTTTACTGAATCTTTTATTCTGAATATTTCTTGCTAATTCTACTCTCTTTTTAATAACATTAGAATTTTCACCACATTTTCGATTAACTATTTTATTATATGGCAAAAAATTTACTGCAGTGAATATATCAATTCTATCTAATAATGGACCTGACAATTTGTTTAAGTAACGTCTTCTCTCATAATCACTGCAACTACATTCCCTTTCATATGACCCATAATATCCACAAGGGCATGGATTTAAAGCACCTACAAGCATAAAGTTTGATGGATATTCTACGGTTCCATTAATCCTTGAAATACTAATTTTCCTCTCCTCTAAAGGCTGTCTTAGTACCTCCAGTACAGTTTTTTTAAACTCCAATATCTCATCTAAAAACAATACGCCCTTGTGCGCCAAAGAAATTTCTCCAGGTGTTATTTTATTACCGCCACCAACAAATGCAATTCTGGTAATAGTATGGTGTGGACTTCTAAAAGGTCTTTGTGAAACAATTTTTTCACCATCAGTAGTTTTACCAGAAACACTATAGATTTTTGTAACCTCTAATAATTCCTCTTGGCTTAAAGATGGTAATATTGATGAAATTCTTTTGGCCATCATTGATTTTCCAGAGCCTGGCGGTCCATACATAATCAAATTATGACCTCCTGCTGCCGCTACTTCAATAGCACGTTTTGAGCTTTCCTGTCCAAAAACATCTTCATAATCTAACTTTCCATCTATTAATATTCTCTCATTATTGTTTCTCTCATAAGGCATAAGATCCTTATAATTCAGAAAATGTACCACCTGCTTTAAATTATCTAAAGCGTATATTTTTGCAGTATTAACAAGACTACATTCTTGAGCGTTATTTATGGGAACTACAAACTTTTCTATTTTATTTTTTGTTCCTTCCATGACTACTGGTAATGAACCTCTTACTTTCTTTAATTGACCAGATAAAGATAATTCTCCTATAAAAAGATAATCGTCAATATCATTAATATTTATTTGGTTAGTAGCAAATAATATTCCTATAGCTATTGGTAAATCAAATAAAGACCCCTCCTTTTTCAAATCTGCTGGTGCTAAATTTATGGTTATTCTCTTAACTGGAAAATCAAAACCTGAGTTTAATATTGCAGATCTTACTCTCTCTCTCGATTCTTTAACTGAGGTATCTGCGAGCCCAACAATGTTTAATGCTGGTAGCCCCCTAGTAATATCAATTTCGACTGTAACCATAACACCATCAATTCCTGTGAATGCAGCAGACATAATTTGTATTGCCATATTATCACCCTTACCTTTATTAATTCTTATTTCATAATTATTGACATAATTATCGATAAAATACCTTTCATTAAAATTTACTATTAAATATAATTATGTTTACATTTTTAAAGCACTACATAATTTTTATTATGTAAACAAAATCATATAAATTTTATTAATTAAAAAATATTAAGTTGATTTATAAAATTTTTTAATTTAATATTAATGTAAATATAAAACCAAGGAAGGATGCTTTAATGAAAGATTACAATAAAGATATTGGTGAAATGGGTGAGAATATATCCGAAAATTATTTAAAAAATTCTGGTTATAAAATTCTTGACAGAAATTTCAAATGCAAATGTGGTGAAATAGATATAATAGCAGTCCACAAAAATTATATTTGCTTTATAGAAGTTAAAACTAGATATGGGATAAAATTTGGCACACCAAGCGAAGCCGTTAATTTTTCTAAACAGAAAAAGATTTATAAAACAGCTCAAATGTATATTTTAAGAAAAAATATTGTTGACTGGGATTTTAGATTTGATGTTATTGAAGTCATTGTGAATATTTATAATGACAATTTCTCTATTAATCATATTGAGGATGCTTTTCAATCCTAATTTTAGATTTGTGTATAAAATTTACAAATACACCTATTAAGTTATAAGGTGGATTTGTAAATTTTTTGTTAATTATTATTTTCGTTTAAAATGTTTTTCAAAAAACTTTTCCTATGTAATGAAATTATTCCATATTTTTTAATTGCCATTACATGTTCATTTGTACCATAACCAACATTTCTGTCAAATCCATAATTCGGATATACGTTGTTATACTTGGACATTAGCTCATCTCTATACACTTTTGCAATTATAGAAGCACATGCTATGCTTATACTTAATGTGTCTCCCTTAATTACAAACTCATTTAAATTGGAAAAATTTTTAATTCTATAACCATCGCTTAAAACTAGATCTGGCCTAATACTGAGACCATCACATGATTCAATAAACACTTGATTATTGCACCAGCCAATACCTTTTTCGTCAATTTGTTTATTGTCAATTTCACTAATCTTATATGCTAATGCTTTCTCTTTAATAATACAAGATAGTTCTTTTCTACAATTTATTGATAGTTTTTTAGAATCATTAGCTCTTAGTATAAGATCTTTATCCTTATCTGATTCTAAATCGAGTATTACTGCTGCAGCAACTATTGGTCCAGCTAAAGGCCCTCTGCCAACTTCATCAACTCCAGCTATATAATTATAGTTACCAAAATTTTTATCAAACTCATACATTTTTCTTACTCTTTGAATCTCTATTTCTTTTAGTTTTAACTTTCTAGATATTTTAGCGCCTAATTTTTGCACTGTTTTTCTGTTATCTTGTAACAACATGTTTAACATATTATCATCTCTAATAATGAAACCGTTTTCAATGTTTTCCACGCTAATTATATATGCACATATTTCTTTATAATTCATTTTTGAAAAATCATTATTACACTTCATGATATTTTCTCCTTAGTACTTTTATTATCTTAATTAGGCATCTTAAACCCAAATACAAAATGTACTATTTTGTTAAGATGCCAACTCTGTTTCTATTTATGAACAATGTGTTAATTGTAATTCAAATGCAAAGTTCTCTATTTTTCTACTCTTTCTAAAGATATAGGTCCCAATTTCCCACCTCTAAATTCATCTAAAAGCATAACTGCTATTCGGTTGTAGTCGATATTACCTCCTGAAATTACAGCGCCACGTTTTCTACCTATATTATCCATATTATCGATAGGGTTATCCATAATCTCCGAAAGCTTATATCTTTCCATTAACCTTTTAGCATTATTAGTTTGTAACCTTTCCACTAACCTAAGTGCTAATTCCTCAATATCAATAACCTCATCTTTTATGGCACCGGTAAACGCCAAATTAAGTCCAACCGCCTCATCTTCAAATCTAGGCCATAATACGCCTGGAGTATCCATTAGTTCTATTCCTAAGCTAGTTTTTACCCATTGCTTACTTTTAGTAACTCCTGGTCTATCTCCAGTTTTAGTTATATTATTTTTCCCAAGTTTGTTTATGAACGAGGATTTACCAACATTAGGTATTCCAACTACCATAACCCTCGTAACTATATTAACTAAACCTTTTTTCCTTTGTCTATCATGCTTTTGTTTTAATAACTCATCAAGTGTTGTTTTTATACTTTTTAACCCCTTACCTGTAATACAGTTTACAGCCAATGGCCTTACAGTATCAGTTGTAAGTTTATCTATCCATTGTTTAGTAATTTTTTCTTCAGCTAAATCACTCTTATTTAACAAAATTACTCTAGGTTTATCTTTACATATTTCATCTATTTGTGGATTTGCACTCGACTTAACAATCCTTGCATCTCTAATTTCTATTACCGCATCAACAAGTTTTAAACTCTCTTGGATTTGTCTTCTAGTTTTCGCCATATGACCTGGAAACCAATTTATGGTCATGCTCATTTTATCTAATCCTCCCCATTTTATTGAATGGATAAAAACTTTTTCTTTTCTACTATTTACTGTTATCTATTTGTTTTTGAAAATATAAAATTTATAATTTATACAGTTATTTTCATGTAAAATCACTGTGTTTTCTACATTCTAATAGTTTCCGTGCAAACAATTACTCACTTATTTAAACTAAATAATTATTCTGGTTAAAAGTAAAAAGGGACTTTTCAGCCCCAATTCTATCTCATTCTTTCTTTAACCTTTGCAGACTTACCAACCCTATCTCTTAAGTAAAATAATTTAGCTCTTCTAACTTTACCTAATCTTACGATTTCAATCTTCTCTATTACTGGAGCATTTACTGGGAATGTTTTTTCAACACCAACACCAGAAGATACTCTTCTTACTGTGAAAGATTCTCTTAAACCGCCATTCTGCCTTTTAAGAACAGTTCCTTCGAATACTTGGATTCTCTCCTTGTTACCTTCACTGATTTTAATATGTACTTTAATAGTATCACCTACATTAAAATCTGGTAAATCAGTTCTAATTTGTTCTGATTCAATTGCTTTTATAATATCTAACATGTGCATTCCCTCCTATAATTTTATTGTGACGTTCTTGATCATTATGGTATGACAGAGGACCGTCCGTACTAGCACAAACTATATTTTATCATAAAAAAAAATATATATCAACATAAAAATGCTTTTATTCCTAATTATGAAATATTCTAAAAAAACAAATCTATATGCACATTCTATTTTATGTCTTCATTACCTAAAAGTTTTTTATCTTCCTTTGAGAGTTTAAGTTTTCGAAATAAATCTGGTCTTTTTTCTTTTGTTATTGTTAATGATTGAAGTCTTCTCCATTTACGAATATTTTCATGGTGTCCCGAAATTAATACATCTGGAACCTTTTTTCCTTCAAAACAATCTGGCCTTGTATACTGAGGATACTCTAATACCCCATCATAAAAGGATTCTTCTATGTAACTCTCACTACACGATAATACCCCTGGAATTAACCTACATATACTATCAACTATAGGTATGCAAGCCATTTCTCCACCAGTCACTACGAAATCTCCAAGTGAAATTTCCATATCTATATAATCATAATTTCTTTCGTCAATGCCTTCATAATGCCCACATACAAAAATTAATTCTTTTTCCTTACATAGTTCTTTTGCAATATTTTGAGTAAATGTAGTACCCCTTGGTCCCAAGAATATTACCTTTCCACTATTATGTAACTTAATATCTTTAATGCTATCTACTAATGGTTGAGTTAACATAACCATCCCTGCTCCCCCACCATAAGGAGAATCGTCTACTTTTTTATGTTTGTTTAAAGAATAATCGCGAATATTATGTGATGAAATATCTAATATTTTATTTTCTATCGCTTTACCAATCATACTATAATTAAAAGCTTCAAACATTTCAGGAAATAGAGTTAATATATCTATTTTCATTCTTGCCATTCTTTTACAGGTTTAATTACTATCTTGTGCTCATCAATATCTATACTAACTATGATATCCTTAAGTACTGGAATAAGCACTTCTTTCTTTCCTTTAACCCAATATACATCATTGCCTGGTGTATTAAGAACATCAAATACTTTTCCAAGTTCTTCTCCGCCTTCTTCAAAAACACTACATCCTATTATATCTGCTACATAATAACTACCCTCTGACAATTTAATTGCATCTTCCCTTTTAATCATCAAGTATTTGTTTCTGTACGTCTCTGCCTGTTCTATACTATCTATGCCTACAATTTTTAATATTACTTTATCTGTTTGAAGTTTGCAACCTTCAACTTTTCTAATCTCACCATCAATATAAACATCTTTTATTGTTTTAAATCTTTCAAGACTATCAGTTAATGAAAAAACTTTAACTTCACCCTTTATACCATGTGTTTTACCTATCTGACCTACACTCATAAAATCCTTCATACATAATCCTCCTTTCAAAATTACTTTAATTGAACATATAAAAACAATAATTTAATTAAAATAAGAGTTAGGTAGAACCTAACTCTTACTTGATTTCAACAACCACTTTTTTATTTTCTTTAACAGCAGCTGCCTTTACAACAGTCCGAATAGCTTTTGCTATTCGGCCTTGCTTACCTATAACTTTTCCCATGTCCACATGTGCTACTGATAATTCAAGAAGTACCATATGCTCATGTGCAACTTCATTTACTACAACCATTTCTGGTTTATCAACTAAATATTTTGCCAATACTTCAAGTAACTGTTTCATGGAAAACTCCTCCATTCATTACTTACAAACTTTTCTAGTTGACTGCTATTTTGCTAAGTAACCTTTTAACTGTATCTGATGGTTGTGCACCATTCTTCATCCACTTAGTTGCTTTTTCAACATCTATTTTAATAGTAGTTGGATCTGTTGTTGGATTATAATATCCTATTTCTTCGATAAATTTTCCATCTCTAGGAGCTCTTGAATCTGCTACTACAACTCTATAAAATGGAGCTTTTTTAGCACCCATTCTTTTTAATCTTATTTTAACTGCCACGTATATCACCTCCTTAAATCTATATATTTGTTATATTACTATTTATTAAAAAGGCATTTTGCCAAACAAACCCTTTTTGCCGGGTTTTTGAAAACCTTTTGCTTGCTTCATAAATTTTTTCATCATTTCAAAATCTTTTAACAACTTGTTAACTTGTTGAACTAAAGTTCCTGATCCATTAGCAATTCTCTTTTTTCTAGAAGAAGATCCACTAATTATATTAGGATGTTTTCTTTCAGATACCGTCATTGAGCGTATTATAGCTTCAACTTTTCCCATATCTTTTTCACTTTTAGATAAATCTACACCTTTTAACTCTTTTTTATTTACACCTGGCATCATTTCAACCAATTTATTTAGTGGTCCAAGCTTTTTCATCTGTTGCATCGAAGCTAAAAAATCATCTAAATTAAATTCTTGAGATAACATTCTAGTGCCAAGTTCTTTTGCTTCATTTTCATCAATAGACTGTTGTGCTTTCTCTATTAATGAAAGCACATCACCCATGCCAAGTATTCTTGACGCCATTCTATCTGGATAAAATACTTCAAGATCATTCATTTTTTCGCCAGAACCAACAAATTTTATGTTTTTCCCAGTTATTGCTTTAATAGATAATGCAGCTCCGCCTCTTGTATCTCCATCTAATTTAGTCAGAATTAAACCAGTTATATCTAGTTGTTTATTAAAACTTTCTGCTACATTCACTGCATCCTGGCCTGTCATTGAATCTACAACTAACATTATTTCGTTTGGATTAACATTGGCTTCTATATCTTTAAGTTCATTCATTAAAGTTTCATCTATTTGAAGTCTTCCTGCTGTATCTATTATTATTACATTATTATCATTATCTTTGGCAAATGCTACTGATGCTTTTGCAATATCTACAGGACTCTCTTTGTCTCCCATAGTAAATACTGGAACATCAATTTGTTTACCAACTACCTGTAATTGTTTTATTGCCGCTGGTCTATACACATCGCAAGCAACTAACAGAGGCTTTTTATTTTTCCTTTTAAGTGAAAGAGCAAGCTTTCCACCCATTGTAGTCTTACCTGCGCCTTGAAGCCCTACGAGCATTATGACTGTTAAGCCAGTAGTTGAAAACTCCAACTTGCTTTCTGAATTACCCATCAAATTAGTTAACTCATCATTAACAATTTTTATAACTTGTTGACCGGGTGTTAAACTTTCTAATACCCCATTGCCTAAGCATTTGTCGCTAACTTTTTTCACAAAATCTTTAACTACTTTATAATTAACGTCTGCCTCAAGTAATGCCAATTTTACTTCTCTCATAGCATCTTTAATATCTTTTTCTGAAAGTTTACCCTTACCTTTTAATTTTTTAATAGTATCTTGTAACTTAGAAGATAACCCTTCAAATGCCATAATAAACCTCCTAAATATTTTCACTGATTTGGGTTTTGATATCACATATAAGCTGATCTATTTTTTCATCTTTTATATTTAATTGTAAGTTATCTAATTGAGATATAATATTTTTTAAAGTTTCTTTTAGTTTATAACCTTTATTTAATAATTTTAATTTTTCCTCATACACTAAAAGCAAATTATCAGATCTTTTAATGGTATCATGAATAGCTTGCCTGCTAGTATTATTTAATTCTGCTATTTCTGATAAAGATAAATCGTTATTAAAATACAAATCCATTATGACCCTTTGCTTTTCAGTAAGTAGAACGCCATAAAAATCTAATAACAGAGAAATTTCAAATCTTTTTTCCATTTCATCACCGACTCACAAGACATATAATATCAGAGTTTATTTGCGGTGTCAAGTAGTTTTACTTAACAGGCAACATTTTTATGATCGAATTGTGATAATGTCCTATTATACCGAATTTGATTATGTCCCAAAAAGAATATAGTATAATAAAACCTCATGACTAAGAAATGAGGTGGACAAAATCAGA
>NZ_JAHLEC010000095.1 GCF_018861705.1 Clostridium psychrophilum
GGAGAAACAAGTAAGTAAAATCTTGGATGTTCCACATAGGCATTGTGTTTTTACGATACCGACTGAGTACAGGAAATATTTTTTTTGGAATAGAGAGAGTCTGAAAGACCTGCAAGACATGGTGTATGAGGTTATAAACGAGTTTGCAAATGGTGTAAACTATAAAAATAGAGAAGATCCTAAACTATTTTTTAAATATTTTTTGAAACAATCCTTGATGATCCTTATCCTTTTTTTTCATTTTATCCTTAATTTCAATTAATTTATTATCTAGGTCTTGGAAATGTTCCTCAAGCTGTAGCACATCCTGTTGAGGTTTAGCTTGTAATAACACTTGGTTATTTTCTATTAATTTATGGGCTTGTTTCAATCTTTCATTTGATTCCTTAATTTGTTCATCCTTAACTTTCAATTGTTCTATTAACGTCTTAATCATGAAGCTTGAATCATCTGAATCCATTGCAGTCTCATTACTTGAGGTATTTTCATTAATGTAATTTAAATCATCATTAGACACTTTTAAACTATTCTTAATCAACATTAATGCTGCATCGTTAATGTAGGTCTTTCCTTGTTTCTTGGTGATTTTATCTTTAAATTCAGAAAGTTTTATTTTAACATAAATTGATTGCATTGAAACATTTAATTTGATGCTAGCTTGTTTTACTGTATATAACAATGGAAATACCTCACTTTCAACTTCTTTAATGTTTAATATAATTCTACAAGTGAGTTTAAATACCTTTAAAATAGGTGAATATTAAGAAAGGCGGGATGCATATTTTGAAACTTCTTAAAATTCTAATTTAAAACGTTATGTTACTTTGAATGTAATAAATTGATGCGTTATGTTACATTCAAATCGAAAAAAATAAGGAATGAGCAATACGCCCAAAGTGAAAGTAACACAATTGCATTTGTGTTACTTTCGTTATTATTTTCAGATAGAATAAAAATATATTAATGGTACTATAAACTTATTATCTTTTGAACTATAAATACAATTAATCCGCCTAGAAGACCTGCAATCATCATTAACAAAGATGCTGATAATCCTTTTCTACCTTCATTTTCATATCTACTTTTTTCTAATACAGTTACTCTTTGATCTAACTGATTATTAATATTTTCAATTAAAATTCTAATAGCTTCATCTGAAGATACAACCTGAATTGCTAGGGCTGATGCTTGAGCTATAGCTTTTTCATTAGCAAGAACTACTGTACTTACATCAATAACTCTATTAGAATCTGTACGTTTTGCTTCTGCAACTATTATTCTATCTATATATTCAAAGTGAATGTTCATTTGCTTCTCAAGACTTTCTATTTCACATTGACATTTCTCTAGTTCCTCCAGTTAATACACCTTCCTTATTATATTTAAAACATAGTGGAAGTTAGAATTTACCCAATAGGTAATAGGCTAATTCTTAACAATATCTACAATAAATAAAAATAGACAAGACATCGTTCTCAATGTATTTTATGATGCTTGTCCCAGTATGTGCATTGTGATTTTAGGTATTAAAGATAAATGGGAGCTATACTCTAATATAAGTTATTCAGTGATAAACACAAAGAGAATTAATTCATATGTTATAAGGAGAGGTCTCGCCAACATTTCTCTGAATTACACCAACAGTAATAATTTTTTTAAAATTAAGTGGTATCAATAAGTGTTTTTACCTTATTCCACCTTTTCGGCGAGGGGGTGATAGTAAAAAACACTCACTATCTTTATTAATTTATAATAAGAGGATTTGTAAAATATAATTGAGATAAAGGAGAGCTTTATATATGATAATTTCAATAGATGCTGGTCATAATTGTATTCCAGATGTAGGAGCAATTGGACTTAGAAAGGAAGATCCTTTAAATAAAGAAGTTGTAGGTAAAATAATTAAAAAATTAAAAAATACAGCTACTAAAATAATAGATTGCACACCTTATGGACAAGTATTTTCAAATGTGAGGCAATCTTTACAATATAGATGTAACAAAGCAAACAAATCTAATTCTGATTTACATTTATGCATTCATTTTAATAAAGGTGGAGGTAAAGGTGAAGGAGTAGAATGTTACGCTATATCACAAACTGGTAAAAATTACGCTGCAAAAATTTGCAATGAAATAGCTTTAGTTGGATATGGGAATAGAGGTGTAAAAGATGGCTCACGCTTATATGTTGTAAATCATACTAATATGCCTTGCGTTCTTGTAGAATGTGCCTTTTTAGATAGTGCAAAAGACATGAATAGGTATAATGCTGACTCAATAGCAAATGCAATAATTAAAGCAGTTGTTGGTGTGATAATATCTGTAAATTCCGTAATAACTTCGTTTCAAAGTGATTGTAATCTATCAAGTATTACAGATAAAAACGGAAATAAGTTAGTTGTAGATGGGGTTAGAGGTGATTTGACTAACAGTGTAATAGCTAAAGTGATTCTTAGAATAGGTACAAGTAGTAATTTAGTTAAATGGTTACAAACTAGACTTATAACTTTAGGATTCCCATGTGGTAGTACCGGAGCAGATGGTATTTTTGGCTCTGCTACCCTTGAAGCAGTTAAAAATTTGCAAGTAAAAAACAAACTTGTAGTTGATGGCATTGTTGGTCCCAATACTTTAAATAAACTATTTGGTTAGTTGTAGAAATAACTATGATTATGTAGGATGTAATGAAAATTAATAAATAAAAATAATTTATTTATATATAGTTCATCAACAAGAAGATCCACATCAACATGAAAGTAACACAATTACTATTGTGTTACTTTCAAAATATTAATATATTAAACCCCATATCATTAGATATGGAGTAACTTATTACGATATATATAATTAAATTTAAAAATTGTTAGATTTTTACTGCCCTTG
The DNA here is from genome assembly GCF_018861705.1 of Clostridium psychrophilum. Lineage (GTDB taxonomy): Bacteria > Bacillota > Clostridia > Clostridiales > Clostridiaceae > Clostridium_AD > Clostridium_AD psychrophilum. The sequence continues at coordinate 2,883 of NZ_JAHLEC010000095.1, forward strand.
TAGAAAAATATTTACTGCTATAAGTACAAATTTCATTGCTATCAATATCTTCGTAAAATTTGTCAATTATAAATCCTGCTGATAGTTGCCCCCCAATCAAACTTTCTAATGTGTGACTGTATTCTACAGCATTTTTGTTCTTTGATTTAGAGCTTATAAAATAAAAAAATTGAATGAAAGATTATTTATAAATTGTTTTTTATAATATAGGTTTATTAATATAATCTTTATTATTGCAAATTGGATAATGTATTTATTTTTCATAACAAATCTAATTTATCAAAAGGTTAAAGCGAAACAGTCTCCTATATTATATATGAGTGGAGCTATTGCCAAACTAAATGCAGAGGATACGGTGAGTTAAATGCTCAAGATTGTGAGCAAGTTTTTAAAACAAGAATCTAGGCTAAAAGATTTAGATAATATAAAAAAATATATATATTATAATTAGAATAATAAAATTGTGATAAAATAACATTATAATTTTGATAGAATTATGATATAATAATATTAATATTAATATTATTAAGAGAGGAGTTTTTATTATGTTATATGATATTTTACCAGTTTCTGATTTGCGAAACAAATTTCCAGAAATATCTAACATTTGTCTAGAGAAAAATAAACCTGTTATTCTTACGAAAAATGGTAAAGGAAGCATGGTTTTATTAAGTATTTCTGAATTCGACAAACAACAAAAAGAGTTAGATAAATTAAGAGCTGAGGTATCTAGATTAGTAAATGTAGAAAAAAGATTAAATGCAGTAGAAGAAATTTACGGAAGTTTACTTGAATCAGAAATTTCAGAGAATGAAAATAACGGAGTAACTATTAAACATGAGGATTTTATAAAACAGATGAAAGAGAGATTACTAAATGCAGAAAACAATAACTTACAGTCCTCATTATAATAAAAAAATAAATAAAATATTCGATGATTTACAACATATAAGTACACCAAGAATGGCAAGGTTTTTAGAATGTTATATTAAAGCCATTGATACAATCACAATATATGCAAATAGTTCAAGCAATCCTAATGAAAAAAGATTACAAATGCTTAATTACAAATTTAAATTCTTTGATGAATATGTTTTAATATATAGGATTTCAAATAAAAATATAATAAAAATGAGAGATATTTATAGTCAAAATGAAAATTATCAAGAATACATTTAAGTTAAAAAAATTTTCGCTCTTTTCGTCAAAAATAGAATTTATATGTTAAAAGCTAGCTATTATGCGTAAAATGGGCCCTATAAAATAGAGTCAGTTAATTTATTTGAGACAAGTATGCCTCTTTTTTTTAACTGTCTACCTTATAAGGGTCCATTTTAAATTAATCTGTTCGATACGCTTTTATTTTGGATATTTTACTTATCACTACCAATAGACGGATTACTCCCATCATGTGGTTGTGTTTTGTACAATTTATTTCTGTAAACCAAATAAAAAATACTAAAGCATTTAAAATGTACACGAAAGCATTTGTTTTTGACTACACTTTAAGTAATTAATGTGTGTTATTGGATTACATTGCATTAGAATATTTATTTTACAGTATTAGGGGGTTGTGTAGTAACGGGACAGAAATTCCCGTTACTACACCTATATTTTACCAAATAATTTACTATCCATTGCTTGCAGCGGTCGTAATTCTCCATGCAATAGCTCATCAGGTAAATTGAAGGAATAATGCCCCACTATATTTATATGATCATAGCCAAGAGGAGAAAGCCGTTTTACGTCATCATGATTCACTGGATAACCTGCATTTTTTATAGCATCCAATGCCTTTTGCATATAGACTGTATTCCAAAGAATAATGGCATTTGTAACCAAACCTAATGAATTCAATTGATCTTCTTGTCCTTCACGGTGTGGTTGATGAATCTCGCCTTTTTTTCCGTATACAACTATTCTTTTAAGACCATTTTCTGATTCTCCACGGTTTAGCTGTGTTAAAATACGCCTACGATAATCTTTGTCATCCAAAAACGATAGTTCATAAGTGGTCTTAAAAATTCGTCCAAATTCTCCAATTGCACGACCCAGCATAGTTGGACGCCCACCTCTTTGTAACATTTTAATAAGATTTGTAGGATTTATAGTGCCAAGTTTAAGTGAACCAGCAACCCTAAGCATATCATCCCAATACTTAATTATAATGTCTTCATGTAATTTATTTTTAGATAGGTTATTCATAACACCATAATCTGCATTAAAATCAAATCTCCAAATCTTTGAGCCACCTATATCAGCAAGACGTGGACTAAAGCGATAACCCAACAATGCAAATAAACCAAAAATAATATCGCTGTATCCGGCGGTATCTGTCATTATTTCACGAGGTTTAATAGTTGTCTGTTGACCTAAAACCAATTCAAGCAAATATAGTGAGTCACGAATGGTTCCTGTGATAATAAGTCTATTTAGTCCACTAAATTGATCACTAATAAGATCATAACTTGTTATTCCTCGTCCAATACCAAAATATCGTGGATTTGAACCGGCATAAATAGTTTTTGGTGGTACAACAAATCTAATTCCATCTGCAGAAGCAACATCACCGTCGCCCCACGCCTTAGCTAAAGTGAGTTTGGATAGATATTCAACAAGAACAGCATTTGCCTGTGCAACGGTCTCGGTACGAAAGTAATTTTGTTCAACCCATGTTAATCTATCATATTCCAATGCAGATATACCTGGTTGCATTACAGGTTTAAATCCGATATTGCATGCTTTGGATATGAGAACAGCACATATGCTAACAGGCAAATCTTTGATTCTAGAATTACCTTGGCTTATATGTGTAAACTGCTCTGTAAATTTGGTCAATGCCGTTATCTCCAGTAATAGTTCTGGTAAATCAGTATTGGGAATTAGAGAATTAATCTGCTTGCGCAATAATACTAAAGAATCAGGTTCTTGGAGCTTATCAAGGTGCGAAAGAACAATCTTTTCTTTACCCTTAACCATATCAATCCGCACTTCTGGATTATTGTCCCAATTTGCAATTGTATTCTTGAATGCAGTATCTAAATTTTTCTTTAATGGATTCAAAGATTCTTCAGCATTTAATGACCATCCTAAGGTGCTTAACACTTTAGTTTTCACACTTTCCCAAGCTGTTCCCTGTAAAAGTTTGCTTCTTGGATCATTGTATCGGTCACTGTTTTCTAAATAAATATCATAATTTTTAATACGTTTAAGCATCTTCTCTATTGCCCAGAAAGTATATGGACAAGAGCTTATCATATTTCCTTTAAAAATAACTCTTTTCCAACTTGCTGAAATTCCCTCTATTGGTGCATCATCAAATTTATTTTTTCCAGTCTTTGATTCCATATTAGAAAGAAATTCCCATGAAGCCAGAGTGGGTTGTCCTGCTGCGGATGCTTTAAATTTTATGGTTTCTAGAAGTTTGGGAAGAAATCTACGAATGGAAGTGTAATACCTAAAGAGTTCCGTGTACTCAATAGACTGATCTACTGGTCTTGTTAAAGTATCTATCATTCCAATGGCTAATTTTAATTGTTCTTTGGGTATACTTGAAAATATGTTTTCTCTTATTGTTTCATCAGGTACTTTTTCATCCAATAATAATTTACAGGCTTTGCTTAGTTCTCTGGCTGAAGCATCTATATCTTTCAAAGAACGCAGTCTTTCCTTTTGTCCTTTAAATTATTAAATTTTATATTTTATATTTTTGACTCTTCTATAACTGATTTAAGTACCTTTGAATGTACAACTCACTTTTTAAATTACTATGACATTAGTCAATTTTGCATTGCTACCTTTCAAAACAGCATAAGTTAACTTATCCATTGTAGCACCATCAAAAATAGTTTCTTTTACATAAACATCTTTAAAAGAAACGTTTTTAAAAATGGAATTTTTAAAAGATGTTCCTTTTAACTCAGAGTTGTTAAAGCTAGTATCAGTTAACGTTTGATTATCAAAACATACACCCAACAAATCTGATCTATTAAAATTGGTATTGTCTAAGATACAGCTTTTAAAGCTTGCATATTTCAAGTCAGCTTCAATTATTTTTGCTCCAGTAAGAGTAGCACAATCAAATCTTACGTTAGTCAAATCAGCCCATTTAAAGGAACTATTTGTTAAATCCGAACCACTGAAATTTGATCCTTCCAATGTGCTACTGTTAAAATTACCATCATGGATTATTACCCCTTTAAAATCAGAATTTGTGAGGTTGATATTTGAAAAATCCGTTCTTACCATCTGTTTTAATTCTTTTGTTTTTACATTGTTACTTCCTATGAGCTCAGATATATCTTCTATGGAATCGATGGTCATACTATAAGCAGTTTCATCATCATATCCTTGATTTTTTAATTCATTCAATTTTTCCTGTGAATTATTAAATAACTCTTCTTTTAATTCTTTGACTACTTGAGAATCCTCATAGGGCAAAAATATTTCGTCTAAATATTTGATTAATTTTTCATCCATTGTTATTGCCACCTTTCTTTTATAATAATTGACATAAAATATGTTTAGCTATTTTTTATTTACGGTATAATTTTAGAATTTCATCATGAATTACTTTATCAATTTGTGATGGTATTATTTCTTTAATTGCTTTATTGGATGCTTTTAAGATGAAATCTTCAGTAAATTCACAAGTGGTTTTTGAAGCTATTGTAATTCCATTTTCTATTCTAATTTTATTTTCTATTTTTGTTGCCAAGTAGCGTAGCTTTCTTTCTGAGAAAGATTTGTTTAAATCAGCCACGCTATTATTAATTGATTTATTAATGAATCTATCTAATACTTCATTATTTTTCTCTTCTTCGCTCGTTAATTCTATATTATGTATAATCTCGTCTGTCCAATTCATTTTCATTTTATGTTCACCTCCAACATTTATCTATTTCTATATACAATAATAATATACTTTTTTTATAAATATATCTAACTTTTTACACATTTACCTATTTACATCTCTATTATATCATTTTAATTCCCAAATTTATCACTCGTTAGTAATACTTTTAGATAAATATATTTCTAATAATGTATAGTTAATATTCGACATTTATACCAAAAATATATTTATATACTTAATAAATTTTGTGTTTAAAAAATGATATAGGAGTGTGATATGTGTAATTATATTTAAAAAATAGTAAGACATTAGCGATTTTACTAATTAACATTAGATGCTCAAATTTATATATATATTTATTTATAAAGTATAAATTCTGGCTATATTGCGAGAGTTAGTTACTTTATTGATTCTTGTACAAACTTCGTTAATATTTTATTTCGTGATATTTGTTTATTATATTAAATAATAAAAAGTATAAAAGATGTATTAAATATTCCATAATATGCGTGATATTAAGGCAATAATACAAAAAATAATATTTTTTTTAATTTTTAAAAGGAAAATAATTAAAAATGTAGAATAATGTTGAATATAAAACATTATGTGGTATCGAATTTATTTAAGGAGAAAATTTACAACATGAATAATGGAGCAAATTCGAATTTTAATTTAAGGAGTGTTTAAATTGAAAAAAATACTATATTTAACTTTATTAGGTCTCATAATTGTTGCACTCTTAATATTTACTTGTTTTGAAAAAGGCACAAAAAATAATCTCATTATAGGCAATAAAAGCTCTGAAATTATTAGCAATATAACAATTCAAAGAATTGGAAAAATTGATGTTATGGACAGTAAATTAAAGTATAATCAGCATTGTTATTTTGATATGGGGATTCAAAATAATTGTACTTATAAAATTAAATTTGAAGATATAAGCAATCACATTGCTCATAGCAAAATTTTTTCATCAAATTTTAGTGAAAATGAAATATCGACTATAAACATTTTTAAAGATGATAAAGGCAAATGGTCTCTTATTTTAGAAAAGTAAAAGAAAAGGGGTGAATATTATGAATTTACCAGTAATTTTGGGGATATTAATTATTATAGTGGGGGTATCATTCTTATTTTCATATTCTCAATAACAAAATAATGATAAGAGAAATTGACAAAGAGACTCATATTAATAGATACAATATTGGATAATGATACTATCACATAGTACTAATATCATCAGAAAAAATTATGCTATATCAAATGAGGTTTATCCTATAAATATAAATCACAAAGAAAGGAGTTGATATATATGGAATTAGATAATATTTTATCTATAAGAGAAGTCACTATAGAAGGGTCTATTAATAATAATTCAGAAATTGGAACTTATATGGTCAATGAATTACTTGAAAGTGGATATAAACTAATAAATACATATATTACATGCTATGATGAAAAATTATTTGCACAACAACAAACTATTCATTATGTTCTTGGTATTACTAATACGAATAAAGAAGATTAACCAATACTTGTAAACCACATCAGAGTTTATATAACTTTACAAAAATCGGGAGTAATTTAAACTTATGGTTATATAATAATAGAAAGGATATGGGAATATGGTTGAATATGATGGAGATAGAAAACATGCTTACTTTAATGGATATAAATTTACTAGAGATGAAAAGAAAGGATATTATTTAAGCAGTAAAAACATAAAAAATAATAAGAGACAAAGACTCCATGTTTATATGTGGGAGTATTACAATGGAGAAATTAAAGAAGGATATACGGTTCACCATAAAGATAAAGACAAAAACAATAATGAAATGTCTAACTTTATATTATTGCTAGGTCTAAAATATAGTAAGTTACATCGCGCTAAATATTCGCAAGATGAAAAGTGGTTAGAACGTACAAGTGTAAATATGCAACAAAATGATATGTTTAAAACAAAGGATTGGAATGCAACGGATGAAGGTAGAAAATGGAACAGTAAACATGGAAAAGAATGTTTGATAGGCAGAAAGCTTATTAAATATGTTTGCGATAATTGTGGTAAAACATTTGAATCTATAAACATCTATAGTAACAACATGAATAAATTTTGCTCTAATAATTGTAAAGCCACATGGAGAAAAGGACAGTTAAGTGATAATGAAAATAGAGTGGAACTACTCACTGTAAAGTGAATTGAACCCCATTATGTCATGGTACAATGTTAGATGTGGCTAGTAAAATAAAACTATAAAAACACCAAAGATCATGAGGTTGTAATCTCAATGTTTAGTGAATGTAATGATTATTATATATAGTAAAATTTTATATTATCATCTTTAAACCTAGCGTAATTGCTAGGTTTTTTTCATATCGATTATCCTGCACATTGGATGAATTGTCTATGTGGGGTGAAAACATGAGATTTGTGTTGTCACCCATACCCATTATATTAAAGTTTTAAATAGGTTATCAATAACATTATCTTAACCAATATTTACATCAAGTCTTTCTATAATTTTTAAAATCAATTAATATCTGAGGATTATCTTTAATAAATTGTACGAAATCTTGAAAACATTTAGTTGTTTTATTACTTATTGTATGTTCAATTTTTTCAGTTTCTTCTAAAACATCATATTCTGAAACATCAAGTATCCTTAATAAATTTTCTATAGTATTATGACGATTAAGTAGTACCTTTCCGAATTTCTTTCCATCCTCTTCTAGTTCTAAAACACCATATTTTATATATTTTAAAAGTTTTAGTTCTGCTAATTTATGTACCATGTTTGTAGCCGAAGGCGCTTTAACATTAAGTGCATTAGATAGTTCATTAACCCTTGTGAATCCAGTATTTAAAGATAATCTATATATCATTTCAAGGTAATCTTCCATAGATGGAGTAAGAAATCTTTTTTCCTTTTTCATATATCCATTTAAAGTGTAAAAATTTTTTTTCAACACAATATCACCTACTTTAAGCTATAGTCTGTTAAATAAATTATATGCTCAAACAAATAAAAAAATTACCTTCGTAACATTAAAAAAAAACACGCATAATATGTATTGCAGAAATGAATTTAGTCTAGACTAACAAATTTAGTTATTAATAACAGTTTAGTTATATCAAAAGAATTAAATATGAAGGGTGATGTTAACTTATGGAAAGTGATAAAAACTTAATAAATGATAATTTATTTGCTCCCAAGCAGGTTAAAAATAATGGCACAGGAAAGTTAAGTAAGGTAAAACAGTTAATGACGTTTATAGGGCCTGCTTTTGTTGTTAGTGTTGCATATGTTGACCCAGGTAACTTCGCAACTAATATAAGTGGAGGGTCACAATTCAACTATACACTCATCTGGGTGATTTTATGAAGTAACATACTGGCTATATTCTTACAGACTATGTCTGCCAAACTAGGAATAGCCACAGGACATAATTTACCTGAAATGTGTGCTAAGGTATTCCCTAGGGCGATTAACTGGATGTTTTGGGTCATTGCTGAAATAGGTGCTATGGCAACAGATTTGGCAGAGTTTCTAGGTGGAACACTAGGATTATATTTATTGTTTCATATACCTATGATATATGCAGGACTTCTTACGGGACTTTTAACATTTATAATTTGCTATTTAGAAAAATATGGACAAAAAGTTATTGAAATCATAATAGTTGCACTTGTTACCATAATCAGTATTGCATATGCAATAGAAGTGTTTCTTGCTAAACCAGATTGGACGGAGGTAGGCATTCATACATTAATTCCTACATTACCTAATGGCGCTGCTGTATTCATTGCGGTAGGTATGCTTGGTGCAACAGTTATGCCTCATGTAGTATATTATCACTCACAGTTAGTTCAGGAAAGATGTACTAATACATCAAATGAAGGGAAATTAAGACATTTGAAAATGGAAAAGATAGATATTACTATAGCTATGAATATTGCTTTTATTGTAAATGCTGCAATGGTTGTTGTATCAGCTGCGGTTTTTTATAAAAATGGAATTATAGTAAATACAATTGAACAGGCTCATACGTCTTTACAACCATTATTAGGTTCTCTATCGAGTGGCGTCTTTGGAATCGCATTACTTGCATCAGGACTATCTTCATCTGCTGTTGGAACCATGGCAGGTCAGACTATTATGAAGGGCTTTGTTAATTTGAGCATACCTATAAATGTTAGAAGAATTATAACCATGATGCCAGCTTTGGTTATAATTGCACTTGGAATTAATCCGATTTATGCTCTTGTTTTGAGTCAGGTTGCACTTAGTTTCATTCTACCATTCCCAATAATTCAAATGTTAATTATAGCCAAACGTAAAGATTTAATGGGTATTTTAGTTAATAAACGTATAGTGCAGTTCTTTGGTGTTTTAATAACTACAGTTATAATTTTACTAAATGCAGTGCTTATGTATCTAACATTTACTGGCAAGGTTTAAAAGATAAAAAAATAAAATGTCGTAAGAAGTGATTTTCGAAGCAGTTATTGTATTCTCTTATGTAGCCCACGCTCATTGATTCATTTATCGATATATGTTGCTAATGTTAAGTGTATTAGTCTGGTGTATAGGAGCAATTGAAGAAGTGACTACTAACGATATATATCATTTTAATCCATTTATACAAACATGCAATTATTTTGGTATAGCACTAGTGTCAGTATTCATACTATTACTCGGAATAGTTTTTACGCATACAAGAATAATAGTAACATGGAAGTATGCATTACTATTCAAGATTTTAAAGAATTCATGTATTTATTAAAAATCAATAATTTAGATACTAATAAATTGCTAGATTATATACAAATGTCTTTGGAAAAGAAAAATTCAATGAGTTTTGATACATATATAAATTTCAAAAATGGACTTATTTATTTTAATATTGAAGTAACCCCTATGTGTTAAGATAGTTGTCGTAGAGAGAAATATAGTATACTATACTGTATAGGCTTTACGAGAGGAGCAATAAAACATGGTGAGTAAAATTGGCTATTCTGAAGAAG
>NZ_JAHLEC010000096.1 GCF_018861705.1 Clostridium psychrophilum
CAATTATACCAGAAAGAGGGGGTCATTGTTTTTTTTCTTAAAAACAGCTACAATCCTTGCAATTGCAGGGTCTTAAATAAATAAAACAAAGATAGTGTTAACACTATCAAAGAAATACAGGGGGAATTAATATGATATTAACCATGTTAAAATCTAAGATACACAGGGCTGTTGTTACCGATGCTAAATTAAATTATGTTGGAAGTATAACTATAGACAAATCATTAATGGCAAATTCAAATATCCTAGAATATGAAAAAGTTCAAATTGTAGATATTGACAATGGAAACAGATTTGAAACTTACGTTATTGCAGGGGGTGCTGGTAGCGGTACCATGTGTATTAATGGAGCTGCAGCAAGATGTGTTCAACCTGGTGATAAAATAATAATTATGACTTTTTGTCAAATTAATGAAGAAGAGGCAAAAAATATTAAGCCTACAGTAGTATTTGTTGATGAAAATAATAAATTATTAGAAATTGCACATTATGAAAAACATGGTGAAATAAAATAATTTATTTTATAATACTGTAATATTTTTTTAAAAATTGCAAACAATATTAATAAGAATTAATTAAAAAGGAGATGTTTGCAATGAAAGCATTAGATATTACTGCACTTGTATTAGTTATTATAGGAGCTATAAACTGGGGATTAATTGGTTTTTTTCAATTTGACCTAGTATCAAGTTTATTCGGTACAGGTACTGCATTAACGAGAATTATTTTTGCTTTAGTAGGTTTATGTGGTCTATACTCTTTATCCTTCTTAGGCAGAGACAGAGATAGACATAGCGACACAACAGAAGTTAAATAGTTTTAAGTAAATGTTTATTAAAGGTAAAAGGGCTGAGTTTTTTAATTCAGCTCTTTTATTTTGTATTAATTTTTTTAACATATTATAATTTCTAACTAAATCTAAGTTGTACTAACGATGTTTTATCTGTAACTCTTATTACAATTAAACTGTGTGATTCTTTTTCACTTATATCTCTAATAATCTTCGAATAATTTTCATCTAACATTTTTAGAGTACTTCCTGATTTTGTACGAATTTCATATCCATTTGATATTTTTACTACTAATAGATTTTCCCACTGGTGTGGCTTGTATTCATTAAAATTAATTTCAAAAATTATTCCTTGTTTTTCAAGTAACCTTATTAAACTATTATATTTATCATATAATATATCATGAGTAAACTGAAATTTTTCAATAGTAACATTGTTATGCTCAAGTGTTTTTATTTGCTTCACTAATTGTAATTCATGTTCTTCTTCTTTTATGTTAAGTTTATCTATCTTATGCTTAATATTCTTTAAAAAATGGTCATTATTATTTTTATCCATTAATATTACCTTGCCTTTCATAGTATTTTTTATGTAAAATGTAATTGAGGTGATTATTTATTAATAAATTTATAGATTTTCTTATTATCAGTTTAAAAAACATTACTAAAAAAGTTAAAATATATCTAATTACATTTTATAATGAAACATGCTTTTTAATCAATGAAAATTTCACTTTAAGTAAAAAATACAAACCAACAATAGATGAAAAAGCACTAAAAATCAAGAAATTACAAAACACTATAAACACTGTAAAAAGTAAAAATGAAAAAGCTGAAAATACAATACTAAAACTTGAAAATGATAATGAACTATTACAAAATAAAATATCTATAGTAGAGGATATTATGACCAAAAGACATGATTAGTAATAAACACAATAACAGAAAAAAGAAGCAATTTATATTTAAACTATAAATTGCTTCTTTCTTTAAATTTTTTAGAATAGTATATAATTTTAAGAATTGCTATATTCTTTATCTAAATTGCCTTGAATTATCTTCTTAACCGTATCTGATATATTAGCTTTCTCTTCCTTTGACATTCCGTCAAGATATATAGGTTTAGCTATTATGAATTTAGCATTTGCCTTTTTTATTCTTCCGTTATTACCTTCCATTGCCTTATAAGTATCAAAAAGTGTTATAGGAACAATAGGAACTCCAGCCTTTATTGCAAGCCTCATGCTTCCTTTCTTGAATTCACCCATATTATTACTTCTGCTTCTAGTCCCTTCAGGAAAAATGAACATAGAATATCCTTTTTTTAAATTTTCAACGCCCTCAGCCATTGACTTTAATGCTGCTCTTGGGTTTTCCCGATCTATAAATACACAATGTATTAACTTCATCCAATAGCTCATTATTGGTATTTTAATCATGCTTTTCTTCGCAACTGCACCAGTAAGTCTATTCATATTAGAAAGTATTACTGGTATATCAAAATCACTTTGATGATTTCCCACGAAAAGACAAGCTTCATTTGGTATATTTTCTTTCCCAATTACTGTTAAATTTAAGCTTGCAGCCTTGAGCACAAATTTAGACCATTTAGTAGCGACCTTAAATAGGTAATCCTCAGCCTCTTTAATAGACTTTTGCTTTTTTATATGATTAAATTTCGGTTTCTTAAAGTTTATCCATATTAAATTAGTGATAATAAGTAAATAAAAATATATAGTTCTCATATATCTGTTCCTTTCGCTCTTAGATTAATTTACAACTGTAATTATACTAGTTAGTAGCCCTTATTTCAAATTTAACATTAGGTATTGATTTTTTTTTTAATATTTGGACAAAATCATTTATATGCTTCAAATATTACATGTAAACCTCAAATATATACATAGGAGATTAATTGTATGCCTAAAAAAGCCTGGTTGAAATACACTTTAATTTGCGTTGTTTTAATTTTCGTAACAACATGTGCAACTATAGTTTATAATTCCACACAAAAAACTAATCTTGATCTAAAAAACAATATGGTCACTCATTTTATTGATGTAGGACAAGGCGATTGTATACTTATTCAAGTAAATAATAAGAACCTATTAATTGATAGCGGTACGAGTGATTCAAAACAAAAGTTAATTAGATATTTAAAAAATAATAATATTACTAAACTTGACTATATAGTTGCTACTCATCCTCATGAAGATCATATAGGTGGTATGTCTAGTATAATTAACGCCTTTGATATTGGTGAATTCTTTGCACCTAAAGTTACCGCTACATCACAATCATTTACTGATATGATTAGAGCTTTAAGAAGTAAAAATCTTAAAATACATATTGCTAGACCCAACATGTATTTAGATTTAGGCCCTGATACCTCCTGTGTTATGTTATCACCTAACAGTGAAACTTACGAAAATACTAATGATTATTCATGTGTTATAAAAATATCTTTCAAAAATTCATCATATTTATTCACTGGTGACGCAGCAATAGAGGCTGAGCAAGAACTAATATCCAACGGTTATAATCTAAAAGCCCAAGTACTCAAAGTCGGTCATCATGGTAGTAAAACTTCAACTTCACCAAAGTTTTTAAATGAAGTTTCGCCCAAAATAGCTGTAATAAGTTGTGGAGCCTTCAACACATACGGTCATCCCCATACGGAAACCTTAGATAAATTTAAAAAAATAAATTGTATGATTTATAGAACAGATATAGACAAAAACATCGTACTTATAAGTGATGGAACAAGCATAAAAAAGTTTCAAGGAAACTAATCAAAACTATAACATCACTCCTAATATTTACATTAAATAAACAAAAAGACTAGTTATCTAGCCTTTTTTGTTTAATCTCATAAATTAATCACATATACATACTCAAGTTAAAGTAATTATTTATAATGAAATCGCACCAAATTTAATTAAACATATCAATGCAATACCAACAATAATTCTATAAACAGCAAAAACTTTCATAGGTTTTTTCTTTAAATAAGCTACAAATCCTTCAACTACAAGTAATGCAACTAAAAATGCAACTACAAAACCAATAATCAAAATAATTATTTCTCCACCACTAAAATTCATTCCACTTTTAATTAATGTTAATGTTGTAGCTCCAAGCATTGTAGGTATAGCTAAGAAAAAAGAAAACTCAGTTGCAGCGATTGTAGACACGCCACAAATCCAGCCTCCCATTATAGTTGATGCTGATCTAGACATACCAGGCCATAACGCAAGACATTGAAAACATCCTATTTTAAATGATTGTTTAATACTTATTTTATCTACATTATCTGTAGTATACTTATCTCTAAATTTATTTTCTATAATTATCATTAAAATTCCTCCAACTATTAACCCAACGGCAACAGTTCCCGAATTAAAAAGATATTGATCTATTTTATCATTTAAAAGAAATCCAAAAAATGCAGCTGGTAAAAATGCAATTATAATATTAGTCCAAAATTTAACACCTGAATCTTTCCACTTAAACAGCTCCACAATTGAGTTAAATATTTTATTACGATATAGAACTATAATTGCGAGAATAGCCCCCAATTGAATTACTACCTCAAAACTAGTTGCAAATGCTCCTTTAAAATTTATAAAATCTCCAACAATTATCATATGTCCAGTAGAGGAAATAGGAATAAACTCTGTTATACCTTCTACTATCGCTATTATTATTGCTTTAAACGCCAATATAATGTTTAAATTCATCTAATGTTGCTCCCCTCTAAAAATAATTTGTTATAATTTATTTTGTACCATAATATATTTATTTTTCTATTATTACATCCCTTGATGGAATTTTACCATCTTTTAGAAACTTAATAGAGTTAATTCCTTTTTAAATTTATAAACTATAAAAAGTTTATACTTTTTTATAATTAGAATTATTAACACTTATGTAGTATTATGGTAACATATAATCATTCATAAATACCCCAATTATAAAGCTATTTACCTCTTTAGTATCATTTTTAAAATCTTTTTTTTACAATTATTATAGTCTCTGTTTTTTTCTTAACTATGTTCACATAATTCACAGTTGGTAATATTGCTAATGATTTCACATTCTTAACAAAAATAGCAAAAATAAATCCCTCCTTACTTGGCCACTTTTAAAATTAAATTGTTTATTATTAGCTAGGCTATAAAAAAAACCAAAAAAATAACTAGCTAATTTCCTAGTCTATTTTTTATATTTCTAATAATTTTTTATTTATTAAATGAGTATATCATATTCACAAAGAAATTCACATAAAAAAGCAACGTTGTATATGCCATTTACCTTGGAATTTTTGTATTATCTAATAATAGGCTCAGTTTTTATCATATATATTGCACTTATCACTAAAATAGTACCAATTATTTGCATACTTGTAACTTGCTCATGCAATACAAAAAAGGATACAATCATAGCCGTTGGTATTTCAAGATTTCCTATTATAGATACCTTTAGTGAGCCTATTCTTTTTATAGCAGCATATAACAATGTTAACGGGATAACTTCACAAAATATAGCAAGTATAGTCGTATATATAAAAAGTTTTTTAGTTATATAACCGCTAAAAACAAAAGTAGGAAATTTATATATAATAAGACTTGTTAATGAAAAAAAAGTAGAATAGGCATTAATCGTTAATGGTCCTAATCCTTGTAATCTTTCTTCACTGTATATGTTCATAAAAGCATAAAACATTGCACATATTAAGGCAAATATCACTCCTTTAAACGAATATTTAATCTGTCCAGATAAAATGTCTAAAGTTAAAACACAACCCGCAAATGCTATAAACACTGCAAAAGTTTTTTTGTATCCTAATTGTCCCTTTTTAAACACAATTGAATATATAAAAACCATTATGGGATAAGTGTATAATAATATAGCAACCATCTGTATAGGTAAATAATTAAAAGCTGTATAATAAAACACTGTCATAAATGTATTTCCAATTATACCAAGTACTGCTAATCTTAATAATTGTTGTTTTGTTACTTTAAGAGACTTTTTATTAAAAACATACATCAGTGTAAACATTAATGGTACAGCTATAATGTATTGAAGTGTTAATAAACTTATAGAATCAATTCCACCTACATATGCTAATTTAACAAGAAGTCCCGCACTTCCAAATAATATAGCAGAAAAAATCGAGTAAATATACCCTTGTTTCAAAGTAACACACCTTTCCCAATATAAAATCACACTTGTTCTTAAATCTAACGTTTGTGTGTTATAGTTATATTCTAACAAATAAATAGATAAAAAACCATAATATTTAAAGCTAAATTACATTAATATGTTAGACATTTAAGCAACAATGTTATAAAATTATATTATCATAAAGATATAACTATTTATTTAGCAACAAAAATGAACAATTATTCTTTAAAATCATATAAGAAATGTCAATAATAATTGTAAATACATAAGTACAATCAAAGGATGTGTTCAAAATTAAAATTCAGTCATTACTCAGTATATTAGTTTCAAAAACTGTTATGAAATTATCAAAGCTTATATTTCAAGGTGGCACTAATTTTCCAGGCAGAATTGCCATAAAGCTTGATAAAAACATTTTGAAAACAATTGCTAATAATTATGAGGTTATACTTATAACCGGTACAAATGGTAAAACCACAACAACAAGCATGATTTACAGTATTGTAAGGGATAGTAATAAGAACGTAATTACCAATAGTACTGGAGCAAATATGTATACTGGAATAGTTGCATGTTTTATTTCTAATTATTCTTTTAAGAAATCTTCAGAGAAAAGATTTGCTATTATAGAAGTAGATGAAGCCAATCTTAAGTTTGTAACTGAATATATAACCCCTAGTATTATTACTATTACTAATTTATTCAGAGATCAGATGGACAGATATGGGGAAGTATATACAACCCTAAAAAAAATACTTGAAGGAATTAATAAAGTTCCAGAATCAACTCTCCTACTTAATGGAGATGAATCATTATTTGGAAATTTAACTGTTAAAAATAATATGGTATACTACGGCTTTGCTACTAAAGTTAATGATAACAATATTGTAGATATTAATGCAGATGCTAAGTTTTGCACAATCTGCAAATCACCTTATAAATACAATTTTATTACCTATAACCATTTAGGCGATTTCTACTGCAGTGGTTGTGGATATAAACGTCCAGAACTTACATACTTTGTAGACAAAATTATTGAATTAAACACAAGTGGTTCAGTAGTTCATTTTAATAGTAAAGAATATTACATTAACCAGCCAGGTACTTACAATATATATAATGCATTATGTGCGTATTCTGTAGCTAAGTTATTAAACATTGAAGATGAAACTATAGAACGCTCTCTCAAAACTGTGGCTAGTAGCTTTGGAAGACAAGAAACCTTAAATATTGAAGGCACCGAAGTTAAAATAATATTAGTCAAAAATCCAGCTGGCTATGATGAGGCTGTAAACACCATTAATTTGGACAAAAGGAAAATAAATTTAGCTCTTATGCTTAATGACAATTATGCGGACGGAAAAGATGTTTCATGGATTTGGGATGTAAATTTTGAACGTTTAACTAACCTTAATATTAATAAAATTATTATATCGGGAATACGCCTATACGATATGGCTATAAGGCTTAAGGTAGCCGGTTTCTCTTCAGAGTCCTTCCTTTTATGTAGTGATGATGAAACATTATTAAATAAAATCAAGTCCTGCCACGGAGAAATAGTTTATGTACTAGCAACTTATACTGCTATGATTAATTTGAGAAAATTTCTACACACTAAAGGTTACATAAATAAAATTTGGTAATATAACTAAA
Organism: Clostridium psychrophilum; assembly: GCF_018861705.1. Lineage (GTDB taxonomy): Bacteria > Bacillota > Clostridia > Clostridiales > Clostridiaceae > Clostridium_AD > Clostridium_AD psychrophilum. Next base: position 7,634 of record NZ_JAHLEC010000096.1, read on the forward strand.
ACTTAATTAGAAAGCGAGGTAAACAAAATTACTATGGAAATTAATATTTGTCATTTGTATCCTGATTTGTTGAATGTATATGGAGATGTAGGAAATATTTTAATATTGAAACACAGAGCTGAATTACGAGGCATTAAAGTAAATATTGTTAATGTATCTATGGGTGATATATTTAATGCCGAGGATTATGATATCGTATTTTTCGGTGGAGGGCAAGATTATGAGCAGGCCATAGTTTCTCCTGACTTAATAGAATTCAAGAAATCTGCAATGGAGCAGTATATTGAAAGTGGAAAAGTATTTTTGGCCATTTGTGGTGGATATCAATTGCTTGGGAAATATTATACTACACCCGATGGTGAAAAATTAGAGGGACTTGGTATCTTAAATATTTACACCGAGGGTGGAGATAAACGTTTTATAGGTAACACCATTATTCATAATGAAGTCTTTGATGAAACTTATGTAGGGTTTGAAAATCATTCAGGAAGAACATATATCAATGATTTAACCCCACTTGGCAAAGTTGAAGTTGGATATGGTAACAACGGAGAAGATGGTTATGAGGGTTGCATTTATAAAAATACATTCTGCACTTATTTTCATGGTTCACTTCTATCTAAAAACCCAGAACTTGCTGATAGGATCCTCACATTAGCATTAAACAATAAATATGATGAAGTAGCTTTAACTTCATTAGACGATAGTTTAGAACTTAAAGCTAAAGAATTTATAATAAATAGAGAAAGCACTAAATAATTCATTATATAAAAAAGATGTAGACCTTGGAAAATTCCAAGCCTACATCTTTTTTTCAAGTTGCACTGCTAAACTAAAGTACTTTATAGAATCAGCCACATTACAAAGTTTATGGTACATATTGCCCATTTCTAAGTAACGTTTATATATATCTTGCTTTGTTCCAAATTTTAATAATGAATCTAAAGATAAATTCATATACATCTCTGCACTAGATGATTTGCCCTGTTTATCAAGAATAATAGCTTTGTAATAATAGCTTTTTTCTATAAATTTAATATCATCTAAATTTATTGCATAGTTTAATACTTCATCAGAGATAGATTGTGCAAGATCTATTACATTATTTTCAATGAGTTCATTTACGCAATCTAACATATAGCTAACTAGTCCTACCTTATTGTTTTTAGGATATACAGTTAACCCCTTAGTTATATATTCAACTGCTTTTTCTTTCATATCGCAATCAAACATTGTAGATCCATAATTAAAAATAGCTAGTGCCTTGCTAGAATCTTTATCCTTATACAATTCATATGACTTTTTTTCATATTCTGCAAACTTGCCATTATTCATTCTTATAGATAACATTGCTAACATATGGTATATCCCAGCTGCTTTAAATTCAGTATCCACATGTCCTACCAAGTTTAATAGTTTTATTCCAACGTCATATGCATGTTCATAATTTTTCAACATGATATTACATGCTGCCTCGTTATAAGTAGCTATAATCAATTTTTTATAATTAATGATTTTGTTCTCTGTTAATCCTTTTCGTACATTACAGTAATAACTTGAAGCTTGAAGATAATCACCTTTTATATATAAATGTCTTGCCATGTCTATATAATATGTTAACTGATTATCTTCTGTGGATGTCTTTAAGTGTAAATCATAATACTTTGAAGTAATGGATTGAATCTTCTCAAAATCCTTTTTATCCAAATAAAAATTAAACAACATATGTATTAATTCGATAGCTAAATCATAATAATTATATTTTTCAGCGAACTCTAAATTGTAAGATACTTTCTCTTCAAAAGCCTTATCATTATCACCAACATTTTTTTTGTTTTTCATTGCATTCTTGCAACTTATAGCTTCCTCTTTCAATGACTTAATATTTTCTTCTACTTGTTCTAAAACATTTTCATTGAGATATTCAATATCTATGTCTAATTTTTTACTAATAAGTTCAAGTATCCAAGGTTCAGCCATTACCTTATTATTCTCTATACAACTCATTTTAGATACTGATATTTTATCATCACATATTTCTCTTAATGTATACCCCTTATATATTCTACTCCTTTTTATCTTTTCACCCGTTGATAATATTTTCATTCTCATCACCTAACCATAAAATAGTTTTAATTAATAATTCCTAATTCTTTGAATAACGCTACACCCTCATCTAGATATTTAGCTGCATCTAATCCTCTACCACCATCAATATAGAACTTTCCGATCATTATAGATATCTCAGCTGATGCTTTCTTTTGTTCTTGTTCCTTAGAAAATTTCAGTGCTTGTAATAAAGTTTTTTCAGCTTCCAACTTATTTCCTTCTAGTAAATCCACTCTATATTTTAATAAATAATATTGAGATAAAGCGAAGCAATTACCATCTTCTATATAATCTAATATATCTTCTAAAATTTCTTTGGCTTTACTTACCGATTTAAGTTTAATATAATTTTCACAAATGTTTACTAACGTATCTACTAATTTAGAGTCATTAGTTTTTTGCCTTATTTCCTTGGCCTTATTTAAATGTAGAAATGATTCCTCCACATTTTCAAATTCATAAAACAATTTCCCTAAATTATTCTCTATTTCTGCTACATAAGTTAAATTATTAATTTCACTAAATACTTTTAAAGTAATCTTAGAATACTTTATGGCATTCTTAATTTCACCTTTTTCATTGTATTCATCCGCTAATAGCAAAAGTGAATTAGCATATTCTTTCTTGTTATCTATTTGTTTAAACTTTTCTTGAGCTAAATATGAATATTTAATAGCATTCTCTATATTTTCTAATTTAAAATAAGTGAACCCTATATAATAATATATCCTACCCAATAAGAAATCATTTCCTATTTCATTATCTATAAATACTTTTTCTGCTTGCTTAAAGTAACTTGAAGCTGACTGATAACCCTTAAGTTCAAGTGTTATTACACCAAGTTTTAGAAATGTTTTAATTATTTCTTCATAAGCATTATTCTTTATAAAAATTACATTAGAAGAAAGAAATACCTGTTGAGCCTCAGCAATTTCTTTCCTTTCCATGTATATATCTCCACTTAAAGAAAGGTTTCTAGCTTTTCTATATTCCAATTTATACTTTTCAGAATAATATGTAGATTTTTCTATGTTCTGCTCAGCCTGTACTAATTCACCATTTAAAATATGTGATTCAGCAATATTCTGATAAAACAAACATATTTTTTCTGCTTGAGCTTCCTCCGATTCCATAAGATATTCAACACCAGTATGTAAAGTATTTGCCAAATATTCTAATAAATCCATGCTAGGATTTGATTTCCCAGATTCAACTAGACTAATTTGTCCTGGAGTTATTCTATTTCCTGCAAGGTCCTTCAATGTCATATTAAATTCTTTTCTTTTCCTCTTTATCTTTTCTCCTAAAGACAATATCTCCATAATCACTCTTCCTTTATAACATTGTCATATATAGAATATTCTTCAATTAAACAAATCGACAATTTTAATTCAATTATAACATAGTTTACCTAAATAATTCAAAATGTATGAATAAGTCTTGAATTTTCAGTGAAAAAATTAAAAACTTTAAACTATATTTGTTAATATAGTTTAAACAATTAATTTTCTAATAACAAAATTAAAAACTTTAAACTATATTCGTTAATATAGTTTAAACAGTTAATTTTCTAATAACAAAATTAAAAACTTTAAACTATATTCGTTAATATAGTTTAAACAGTTAATTTTCTAATAACAAAATTAAAAGCTCTAAACTATATATTCTAATATAATTTAGAGTTTTTAATACTTTTTATAGCATATAGTCTTTCATGCTATCATACATTCCACCTGCAATATTCATTACCATTTTGCCTGTCTTTTTAGCTCTTCTTCTCGTACTTCTGTCCATGTTAGGAATTAACATTGTACCTGCTACTACTCCAATTATTGCACCAGCAGTAATTGTTGACATAAATTTATTATGCATAATTTACACATCCTTTCTTTTATGATTTATTATAGGATGTGCATTTTTTTATATAATTAGTCTTCTTTTTCAAATTCAAAACTACTTTGGATATTAATACAATTAATCATAAAAATAACCTAGTCATTTTTTATATTTTATATATATTTGCTAAATATATATACATAAATTAATTATGAATAAACATCTGAAAGTTCTACTTGAATATTCTCGTCTTTACTTCTTACATTGCTACTATATATCATATTTTCATGAAGCACTTTTACCTTTGGTAGTTTAACTGTAAACTTGCTTCCTTTCCCAAACTCACTTTCAACATTTATGCTACCGCCATGTAATTCAACAATTGACTTAACTAAGCTTAAACCAATACCCGTACCTTCTGCGTTTCTCGACAATGATTTATCTACCTGCTTAAATCTATCAAATATCATATCCAAATCCTTCTCTTCAATACCAATTCCATTATCCCTCACTGATATTTCAACAAATTTATCATTACTCGTAACATCAACAAATATTTCATCACCTGCATGCGAAAATTTTATAGCATTTGATATAAGGTTTAACACAATTCTCTCTATCTTCTCTGAATCACATGCAATAATATTTTCCTCGGAATCTGTATCAAAAATAATATTTAGTCCTTTGCTATCAGTAAGTGTTGTTACAGACATTACTATTTCTTCTACTACTTCAACTACATTGTTATTTGACAAATTTAATTTAAAGAATCCTGCTTCAATTTTTGATAAATCAACTATATTATTAATAATTTTAGATAATCTATATGAATTTTGCTTAATTGAGTCTATGTATTTTACAATTGAATCCTTCTTATCATCAAGTGACCCAGTATCGCAATACATCTTAAATAATTGAGCTGTCGCAAATATAACATTTAATGGTGTTTTAAGCTCATGAGATACATTAACAAGAAATTCTCCCTGTAATTTTAATGCTTTTTCCATAACAATATTAGCCTTGATTTCATTTGTAACATCTATTATTTGTAGACGTGTAGTTTAATATATCCTAATAATATAAGTAACTTGCAAATTTAAGTAACCCTTAAAATATAAAAAGGATAAAGGAATATGTTAATTAAATTTAACATTCCT
>NZ_JAHLEC010000097.1 GCF_018861705.1 Clostridium psychrophilum
CCTGAAGATCTATTCGAAGCACAATTAGATATAATTTATGCAGCATAAGTAAATTCAACGATTTAAGTCATAAATACAAATTGGTTCAACTTGTTATTGCAATTGATCTTTTAATAATTCTCCCATGTCCCCCCCCTAATTAGATGTATCGCTCATACTTCGCACATGTTATTTCTACTATATCCATTATCCAAGTTAGAGTATTAGTCATAAAAAACTCCCTAGATTTGATTTATACAAATTTAAGGAGATTCTCGTTCACTATACATTTCATTTACTTATGATGAAAGTTCTAAAACTTACTTTATGATTATTTTCCACAACATTTCTTATATTTCTTGCCACTTCCACAGGGGCAAGGATCATTTCTACCAATCTTAGGTTCTTCTCTTACAATAGGCTCCTGTGGTTCATAATCTCCCCAGTCATCTTCATAATCGCCATCCTCATCATACTCTTCATCTTCATCTTCATCTTCCTCCTCAAAAAATCTTTCTAGTATAGGCCCATATTTAGGCAACTGTTTTTTATATTCATCTTGCATCTTTTTTCTTTCAATGTTACTAGTTAACTTATTAAAGAACTCTGACTCTAAAGCGTATAACTTTGGATAATCCTTTTCTAATTTTTTTATAGAGGTTTTATAATTATCATAATAATCTAAAACTATAGACTTCTGGAAATAAGCCATTGCTTCTTTTTCTTCATCATCGTACATTCCTAACATGTTATTCGTAAGTACCTCAAAAGCAATTATAGCAGCAACCTCATGTTTTATTTTTTTGTTTTTTTCAAGTTTTTGAAATTCATCTGTGTAACTTGTATAGTTCACAATTTCTTTTTCAGTTTTTAATATTTCTTTATCTTCCGGTAAAATCTCTGCTGCCTTCTCTATTAGTTTTCTAGCATCTTCTTCTCTTCCCATTTGCATTAAATAATCTGCGATATGAGACAATGTCCATGCCACATTATCTTTTACTTCATCATTATTTATTGCTAGCTCTGCTAACTTATCTAAAGATTTATGTATTAAAGAAAACATTCCAAAGTTTATATCAATCATAATTAATTTTATATATATTGTTGTACTTGTGTCTATATCCTTAACTATACCCAACGCCTTCTCTAAAACATTTCTGGCATCATGATATTCATTATTTATTACATGGGCTCCACTTAAACCAAGCCACAAGGAAATGTTGTCACTATCAAGTCCTATTGCCCTATCGTATGCTATAATAGCCTTTTTCTGCCACCCTCTATTTAAATAAGCATTAGCCAAATACCCTGCAAAGGCTGCATTCTTTGGTTCAACTGAAGTTAATTCTTCATACACTTTCAGAGCTTTTCCACTATTATTATTTTTTAAATAGGCCTCTCCTAGCAATGCTTTTACTATAAGCATATTTGAGTCCGCTTTCGCCATCTTTTCAAGAATCTTAATTGCTTTGTTTAAGTCCCCTTCTTCAAGATATGTTCTTGCTAAAGAATACTCCTCCTTCATATTAGATCCTAGATTATTTATTGAATCGTACTGCTTCCTTGTTTCTTCGTTACTTAAAGTTTCATAAGCTTCTCTAATTTTCATAAATTCTGCTTCAAATCTGTCTGGTGGATATTTTCTTACAAGCTTAAAATATGCTCTTTTTATATCTTCCTTTGAATCTTTTGAAGTTACCTCTAATATATCATAATAATCTTTCATTTATATCACCTTTTTTCATATATTCTTTAGGATATTTTTAATATTTTTCTCATTAAATAGTTAAAAGTTATTTTTTCTCCTTGTCCATCATTGCTGCTAATTATATATTTTAATGCATCTTGATTTTCCACATCAATAAGCAACGCCTGCTTCCATAATGATACAGCCACTCCCTTTTTACCTAACTTAAACATGCAAAGACCTTTTAAATTTATAAAAGGGATTATGTTACAATTCATATAAGGTTCCTTTTTTAAGAACTTTTCTGACCTTTTAAAATCCCCATCATTTGCACACAAAAGAGCCTTGTTATATAGGTCACAAAGCAATATAAATTCATTTTCCTTAAAACTTTCAATATAATGATATGCTCTGTTTTCCTCTTTTGGATTTAAATAAATACTTTTCTTCCATAAGCCTTCAGCTTTTTTAAAATTTCCTAAAGTATATAAACATAGTCCAAGTAAGTTCAAAGCTTCCCAGTTTTCGTTACTAATATCAAAAGCCTTTTGAAAATTAATTTTTGCAGAGGATAACCTATTTTGATACAAATTCTTTAAGCCTTCCTCTAGGTATATATTTGATAACTTCTCAAGCATTATTACGCCTCCAGCTCATACATCCAATCAGTAAGTTCCTCATCAACTTCCGCCGCTAATTCACTATCGCCCTGAATTATAGCTCTTTTAAGTTTCCTTAATAGGCCATCCATTTCAAGACTGTCTTTATCCTCATTGTTACACATATACTTTTCAACTTTTTTGATAAGTCTACGATATTTTCTTGAGCCTTGAGCTTCGTCCCAAGCATCAACATCTATCTCTTTGTCCATTTCAACTCCAGTAGTCTCAATAGTAATATTTGCATTCTTTCCTGTACTTAAGACAGTTGCTTCCACTTGAAGAATACCATTTACATCATAAGAAAATCTAACTTTAATTCTTTCCTCCCCTGCTCTAGCCTCCGGGATATCAGAAAGTTTAAAATTACCAAGAAAGTTATTCATAGATGCCTTTTTATAATCTCCTTGATATATCATTATATCTACCTCCGTCTGCCCATCTTCTGCTGTATAATACACATGCTCCTTTGCCACAGGTATAGTTGTATTTCTATTTATAAGTATGCTATAACCATCAGGAATAGGCATTCCATTAAAGTCATCTAATATCTCAACTCCAAGGGTATAAGGACAAACGTCTGTAATGAGTATCTCCGTCTGCGCTGAAAGTTCATCACTTAGTATAGCACTTTGAATTGCCGCTCCCATAACTACTGCAAGATCAGGGTCCACAACAGAACTTGTTTGTTTGTTAAATACTCTTTTCAAAAATTTCTTTACTAAAGGTATTCTAGTGGAGCCTCCAACTAAAAGTATTGTATCAATTTCATCTTCCTTTAGCTCGGAATCCTTTAATACTATATCAATTTGTGACTTAGTAGACTCTACAAACACCTCAATCATCCTCTCAAAGTCATCTCTTGTTATTATGCTCTCTATTGCAAGTGGTTCATTTCCTTTGCCTGCAATAAATGGCAATACAATTTTATATTCTTTTAAACTACTTAATTTCACCTTGCAGGTTTCTGCAGCTTCTTTAAGTCTAACCATTGCTTTTATATCCTTAGACAAATCAATATCATATTTTTCATTAAAGTCATTAACCAAATAGTTTATCAGCTTATCATCAAAGTCTTTTCCTCCTAGCTTGTTGTTCCCACTGCTAGCTTTTACTTCAAGAACACCCTCAAACATCTCAAGAAGTGTCACATCCAATGTTCCACCACCCAAATCATAAACCAGTAGGTGTTCATTCTTTTCTAAACATTCAATTCCATAAGTTAGCGCGGCAGCAGTAGGCTCATTTATTATTCTCTCAACTTTAAAACCTGCTAATTTGCCAGCTTCTACTGTAGCTCTTCTTTGCTTTTCAGTAAAATATGCAGGAACTGTTATTACTGCTCTTTCTACTTTTTCTCCTAGGTAATTTTCTGCACATTTTTTCAAGTATCCTAAAATATATGAAGATATTTCTTCTGGTCTATATTCTTTGCCATTCATTTCCACAGCTTTTCCTGAACCCATGAGCCTTTTTACTTCCATTACAGTGCTTTCAGGTCTTATAATTAACTGATCTTTTGCCTCTTTTCCTACAACTAATTCGTTAGCTATAGAGATTCCTACCACTGAAGGGGTAATTAGGTCTCCAGATAAATTTTTTATTACTATTGCCTTTCCATCTTCAAATACTGCGATCTCAGAAGTAGAGGTTCCTAAATCAATTCCTACTATTTTGCTTTTCATTCTTTAAAATCATTCCCTTCATCCTTAGATTTTTTGTTTATCACAATTTCTGCTTTTCTTAAAACGTTTCCTTTATAAATATAACCTTTTTTGACAACCTGTAAAATTACATTTTCAGGCTTATCGGGTTGCCACTCTACTGCTATAGGTTGATGAACGCTCAAATCAAACTCTCCGTCCTCTATACCTATAACTGTAATTGAATTTTGGGCCAACTTTTCCCCTATTTGCTGCGAAACAAGTTTAAACTGATCTTTTAAATTCTCATTGTTGCTTTTTAAAGCATACCCATTTACATAATCAAAAATATCTGAAATACTTATAATTGTGTTAATCATTGATTTTATTTCATTATTTTTTATCTGTGCTTTCTCTCTAAGTTCCTTAACTATACCATAGGTTTCACTATTACTTTCATTGTTTTCTTCAAGTAAATCTAGAATGTCCTCTATACCACTCGCAGACTTATATTGTTCCTTACCAATCCTTTCAAAGGTCTTAGTAAACATATTTAACAAATAATTTAATTCATCATTACTTCCCTCCTTCTCCTTTAAATTAGTATCTAATTCTATAGCTTTATAATTTTTCAATTCTTCTTTAATATCTAACACATTTACACCTCTTAATTTATTTAAACATTATCCCTTCGTGCCTAACATTTATATAAAACTATTCTGACCCAAAATTCATAGGTTAAGCATTCAGATTCCATTTAGGAAATTACAATCTATATATTATATCATGATATATGCTTTTGTAATATTCTCCATACACAAAGTTGCTTTAGCAAATGGAGAATGATTGGTTTATCTTTTGCTTCGCTAAAGCAAAACTCAGAAGTATTAAAATCAATTTCATCTGTTTGCATGGCATAAATGCCTAAAATTTCTATTCCTCGTAGATGTCTGTTAATAGCATCTGCATCTAAATCTGTGTATTTTCTATTTTTACATGCTGAACATTTTATTTGAGGCTTGTCACAGATTCCTTTTACCCATTCATGTATACATACTGGAGAATATCCACTTTTACCTTGTTTATTCTGCCATCGTTTGGCATATACATCTTTTCTACCTTTAAATAATTCCATATATAGTTCTACTTTTTTTTGAAGCGAACTACTATTATTTACTTCTCCTAATTCATACTTTTGAATTGATATATTATCCTTTGTCTCACTTATTGCTTTATATTCATTATCCCAACAAATTTCTTTTGTTTGTAATTCTAATCGTTTTCTAAAATCCACATTTTCTATTTTCAATATATTGTTTTTCTCTAATAGCTTCATGTATTTATGATAAATCTCATTATAGTCCATATTTTTCCTCCTGGAGGAATTATTTAAAATATATTATCATATATATCAAAATTATTTTATTTGAATTATATAGTAATTCTAAAATACTTTCATTTTTATTTACATAATAAAGTGTCGATGCTCCAACCTTAATTTTTAAAATTTGTATCTTTTCTAAAATTATATCTTATTATGGTATTATATATCATGAGGATAATTATAATAAATTAATTATGTTAATGGCTTAAATTATCATTGTATAAAGTTACATACATTCGTGATAAAATTAAGATTCCATATTAAATAGAATTATTTATTTATGAAATTATGACTTCTATATGATACTTAATATTCTCTGTTTATCAATCTTTTTATCAACCATCTTACTATAAGATACTACCTTATTATAAGCACCTATCAGTTCCTTCACATTTGTATCAACATTTTCAGCTATAATTTTTATAGTATCATCAGCTATGAATAAAAGCTCCTCCATGCTTATCCTACTTTTAAGTATTTCAATTTTTGTATTTAAATCTGGTTTTATAAGTTGAAATGCCGCACTAACCTCAAATACAGATTCAAGCTTTTCTCCATTTATTATAATTTCGCGAGATGGTTTTGATGACCCTAATATTATTTGTTTTCCCATAGCCAAAGCTGTATTTAAAATATTCTTAAATTCCTCCTGACTTTGCTCTTTTCCACTTATATTTTGGAGATCATCAAAAATTAGAACATCTGAGCTGCAAAATTTGCTAATAAATAAATCATTTGTGTCATTTGATATACCATTTATCATATTATTAATAAAATTATAAATGGTAATATTGATAACCTTTAGGAATTTACTATTTTCTACTGCATAATTGTTGATAGAATTTAATAAATGTGTTTTACCCATTCCTGCTTCACCATATATGTACAAAAGTTTCATATCCTCACCCGGAGATTTAGCAACTTCCAGAGCACTTTTATATGCCAATTCATTGTTTTTACCTACAACCATATTTTCAAATAAATATTTAGAATTAACTTTACATGGTATAAATTTATTCTTATTTGCAGTATCTATAGAATATATTTCACTTTTATTCTCTAAAATTTTAATTACACTAATTTCAATCTTATATTTTCTACCTGTTACATTTAAAATAGCACTTTTAATGCCCTTCAAATATCTTTTTTTTACTATTGCTTTATGAAATTCAGATGATACTGCTAGCGTAATAGCTACTCCCTCTAATTTAATAACGCAGATAGGTTCTATCCAAGTATTGTATGAAACCTCATTCATTTGTACCTTTAGAACAAGCTTTACTTTTTCCCATTAATTGTACCTATTTGAATCGCTAGTTGCTGTAATCTGTTCACCTGTATAACCCCCGTTGCAACTAACTGTAATAGCATTGATACCTTTCTTAACATGTAATTTCTTTTCTATTCAATTTTAAATTCTCCCCTTTATTTAGATATATAGTTCATACTTCGCACATGTCATTTCTACTATATCCATTATGAGAGTTAAAATGTCAGCTATAAAAAAGCCTCACTAAATATTTCATTTATTTAATTCATCTCATATTCTCTCAAATATAATTTTTCCTTCATCAACTATATGCTTTTTAAGATTGTCATTTGATATAATTTCATAATGAAGTATGTCAAAATAATAAGGTAAAGGCGAAGTTTCATTTAAATAATCATCTAGCTTAAAAATAACCTCACTTGTTATCTGCTCACCAAAAATAGCTATATCAACATCTGAGCCTTTCTTATAATTCCCCATCGATCTACTTCCAAATATAATAGCCTTTTCTATAGTTTCAAATTTTGATATTGCATCTTTAATATATTCAATATCTCTATCTATTAATCCAAACATACTATAATTCCTCCGATAATCGATCATGCATTTTTTTAAGTTCTGGAAAATATAGTTCCACTATTTCTTTTGACATTTTATCAGCTAACATTTCATCATAAGTATGTGTCGTCAGATTCCTGTTTGCTAATGCATCTATCCATACATGGCCATTATCTATTAACCCAATTTGAAAGGCTTGCTTAATTGCTTCTCTTGGGCTCTTTACAACATATCCTTCAACTTCTAAATAATCTTTTAATACCTTCCAGGCTAATTCAAAAGTCATTTCGAAAAATTGAATTATACCTGCTTTTTCTAGTTGTGAAGTTATTTGTTGTTTTGAATATTTTTCCATCAATTTATATGATTTATTAAAATTCTCGAATCTCTGTTTCCATCTAATATCCTTTAAGTTATCCATAAATACACCTCTTATCTATAGTATATATTAATATGCTATATATACAAGTTTAATATTATGCCCAAGGTAACTATTTTAAGTCTCTAAATATAAGTAGCAATTATATAAGATTTATAAAAAAATATTACATCTAAATTTTCTTATCAACTAACTTTTGTACTCTAAAACAGTTTTTGTTGCACTGCAGTTTCAAATTTTCGATTAGCTGTTTTATCCTCAATAGTATCCATTAATTCATTTGCAATATTTAAGCTTGTAAGTCTCATGATATTTTCATCTTCACTTTTGTAACTTAAAAAATCCATATTTCCATACCAAATTGTTTTTTGATCAATTATAATAAATTTTTGATGTATACTGGATTTCAAAATTATATTTATTCCAGTTGTTCTTAAATAGTCATACATATCCTTTAAATCAGTTCCTTCATTTTCTCTAACATCCGTTTCTACAGAAATAAATATGTTAACAGTAATGCCATTTTTTGAAACATTAGCCAAAAGTTCTATGATATTAAAAAATTCCGTTTTAATTAAAAGAAGTTGGCTCACTATAACAACCTCATTTTTTGCTAACAAAATATCGTTACTAAATACGGTTAAAAAATTATCATTATTATATATTGAATTTATTGTCTCCAAAGGTGTGCTATCGGTTTTAGCAGAATAACCTATTTGAGCATAACCACTTAATCTCTTTTGATACATTCTTTCTAATACACCAACATGAACATCGATATAATCATAAATTTGAACCTCATTTTTATTTTCATATAATCTATTAAGCCTACCAGCATATTGTTGCAGCGTTCCCTTCCACGATATAGGCATAGCTAAAAAAAGAGTATCTAATCTCGGTTCATCAAATCCCTCCCCTATAAATTTACCTGTAGCAACTATTACCATACTATCTTCTATCGTTACGCCTGAGAGCTTCTCAATTTGAGATTTCTTTTTCTTTTTTGACATTCCTCCAGTTAATGTAATAACATTAGCTATTTTTTCTTTTAAAGCATCCGATAGTAATTTAACATGTGCAGTTCTTTCAGTTAGAACTATTGGATTTCTTCCCTCTTTAACACAATTAATAACGTCTTGGATAATCATCGCATTTCTTATTTCACTTGTGCTTATTTCAGAATAAATTTTTGTTATTGACCATTCTTTTTCATCTTGTAAAACTGATTTCCTAAAAGACGTAAATCTTGGAATTACATATTGCTCAAAAGGAAGTTTCTTCGTTTGCTTTAGCACGTTCACTTTATATCTAATTGGACCACATTGCATAAATATTATAGGTTGATGTCCATCCTTCCTTATTGGCGTCGCTGTTAATCCATAAACATATTTAGCTACTACACTTTTTAATATCTGTTCGAAGCTAAAAGCTGAAACATGATGGCATTCATCAACTATAATCATCCCATAATCCTTTACTAGTTCTTTAACTTCCCCTTTTCTTACCAAAGATTGCATAGTAGCAACGTCAATAATACCACTTAATATATTTTTACCTGCACCTATTTGTCCTATAATACTAACATTCTTTTTTCTTCCTCTTTTTTTAGTATCATCTATAGGTAAAACTTCATTTATAATTAAAAACTGTTTTAACTTTTCCTTCCATTGTTCTAACAACTGCTGTGTATGTACAATTATAAGTGTGTTTACTTTCCTTTCAGCTATTAATTTTGCTCCAATAACAGTTTTTCCAAAAGCAGTAGTAGCGGACAATACTCCATTGTCATATTTCAACATAGTCTCAACTGCTACTATCTGTTCTTCCCGGAGCTGTCCGTTAAATTCAACACGAATTGGTTTACCTATGTAAGTTTTATCATCCCAACTAAAATTAATTTTATTTTCTGTTAGAAAACTACAAAGGTCATCCTCGCAACCTCTTGGTACACATAAATATTCTACTGTTTCATCTGATAAAGAAATAATTCTTGGTTTATCAAATGTAGATAACCTCATACCCTGTGATTTATAGAATTCAGGATTTTTAAACGCTGACATTCTTTTAATAAAATCTAGTGCTTTATTAGAAAACCCTTCTTTACTTATAAAAATTATATTGGCTATCGTAATTTGAACAATATCTGGGAAATCAGCCTTACTGAATTTATACTTTTCTTTATTTTTTTCCCAAGGCTTTATACCTTCCTCATCCGTATTTTTTAAATCACCAAGTTCATTACCAACACAAAACTCAGAAGTATAAAAATCAATCTCCTCTTTCGTTATTTTGCCTATGTTACTTAGAAAACTCCATTGATCCGTAAAAGGTTCTAAATTCTCATCAATAAAAATACTATTATTGTTTTTTCTAGCACTTTTCTGCATAGGTAATGCTATAAGATTTCCAAGTCCGCCTTTTGGCATAGTATCCTGATTAGGAAATAATCTATCATATGACTTGAATTTGATTTCATGCCTTTGCATCATTGCATAGGTTAGAAGTGATGTCCCAAACTTTCTAGCAGCTAACGCCGTTATTCTTTCCATAAAAAAGAACCATATGTGTGCTCCATTTCCAGATCTTGAACGTTCAACTGCAAAAGGTATCTTTTTTTCATCACATATTTCTCTTAAAACACAAATATCTTTTTCCCACCCATCATCATCAAAATCAATTGCAAGAAAGTAGCAAGTTTCATCTGTCTGCATGGCATAAATACCTAAAATTTCTATTCCTCGTAGATGTCTATTAATAGCATCTGCATCTAAATCAGTGTATATTCTATTCTTACATGCTGAACATTTTATTTGAGGTTTATCACAAATTCCTTTTACCCATTCATTTGCACATACTGGCGAATATCCACTTTTGCCTTGTTTGTTCTGCCAACGTTTAGCATGTACATCTTTTCTACCTTTAAATAATGTCATATATAATATGACTTTTTCTTGAGGCAAGCTACTATTACTTACTTCACTAAGCTTATCCTTTTGAATTGATATATCATTCTTTATCTCAACTATAGCTTTATATTCATTATCAATACACATTTCTTTTGTTTGTAATTCTAATCGTTTTCTGAAATCCATATTTTCTATTCTAATATCTGATTTTCCTCTAATAGCTTCAAGTATTTATTATAAAGCTCATTATAATCCATATTTTTATTCCTCCTAGAGAAACTATTCCAAATCTATTATTATATATATAAAAATTATTTACATAAGAGATTAAAATTTCTTTATTTACAGAGTAAAGTATCACTGCTCCAACTTTAACTTTTAAAATTTATATCTCATCTAAAATTATATACTATTAAAGTATTATATATCATGAAGATAATTATAATAAATTGATTATATTAATTTATAAAATTAAAATTTTCATTATATAAATTTACATACTTATAGGATAAAATTATAAAAATTTAAAACAGCTAATCAGAGTGAATATTTCACCTTAATTAGCTGTTAAAATTTTTTCTATTTCATTTTCAATTTCTATGTCTTTATTTAAGCAATCATTCACTAAAAAGTTAACTTCTAAGCTGCTATTTCAGAATAATTAATTACAAATATTTCTGCTTTATTCTTTTTTGTATCTTCAATTATCTTTTCAAGCTTTAATGCTACATCATTTTCTAAATAATACTCACCACATTGTTTACAAATATTTGCTGGCACTCCTTTAATTATAATTATATGTCCATCAAAGTCTACAATATGATTAACAATACCTTTAATTAAATCAGATTTACATAAAATACAATTCATCCTTATTGCCTCCTTGTTTTTAAATCTTCATGCCATTGATCTTTATCAGGATAATAAGTTGTTATCATCCATACATAATTTTGTCCTACTGCACATACTACATGAACTCCACTATGAGTATCAGTAAATCCTAAAATTAAACAACTTGGAAAGGGATAATCACTTTCATAGTATTCTATTATTTCACCATTATTTATACAATCAATTACTTCCTTAATTTTAATTTCTGTTTGTTGCATTCTTATAAGAATATGACCACGCAATTGAATTTTATCATTCTTAATTCTTGTATCTTTTCTATACTAAAATCCATATTGTTTTAGCTCCTTTATATATAATTATAATATATCACATCTTTTAAAAAAATCTCCACAATATGTATAAGTTTTACTTACTTTAAATATAAAATGTTAGAACGTGGAATTAATGCGCAATATCTTTTATGAACATGACACCAATGACAAGTAGAATATCCTATTTAAAGGAAAATTGGTTTGTCTTCTGATTTAGCTTTTTCAAAGGCTTCCTCTCCCCACGGATTCCAATTTACTGGATTATATGCATGTTGCAGAAGGTATGGATACTTTTCATTAATTAGTTTATTTGGCTTTCTATTTTGTTTAATAGTACCTAGTTTAGTCATAGCTACAGCAACTCCTTTAAAATATGTATTAACAATATTATGCCCTAGGACAGCTATTTTAAGTACATAAAAATAAAGAAGTAACATAACCTTATTACTTCTTAAAAATACCTTAAATTTATATAGAGGTTGTTACGCTATATATGAAAGATGAGAAATAACTTCTTACTACTTAATTCGTAACTTATAATTATTATGAAATGTTTTGTAATTTCTATTACTATAAATTACTTTATCAATCTTGTTTTTTTAAGAACGCTAAGTCATAAAAATATGTCCCTACAGAAAGTCCTAAGGAGGAACCCACTCCACTTAGAAAATCTATTTTGTGTTTAAATACATAATTAGAGATAAAAATCAAAGAATAAAATGAAACAAAAGAAACGATAGTTTTAAACGTAAGCGTCAAATAGCCCACACCTTAACGTAAGGTATGAGCTATGATATTATTTCTTTAGCGGCTTTCTGCAGCTATTCGGTAAATCCTTGGACCATGGAAGAAGCACATC
>NZ_JAHLEC010000098.1 GCF_018861705.1 Clostridium psychrophilum
TAAATAATTACTAAATTTACCATTGTTCGTGTTATGCAATGGTCTTTTTGTTATGCAATGAAATTAACAACTACTTTCGCAAATTTACACTTGACTTTAACTAGCTGGTCTCTTATTTTTGTAATAAACCAATACTTACAAACTCATCTTTTAATTTCAAGTATAATCTTTCGTAAATTTCAAAAGTTTTCATGTAAACCTCATGATTTTTTTTGTTGGGCTTAAATGTTTGAGAAATAGGAACTAATTTTTCTACTTCTTCAATATTATCTATAATCCCTATTGCCTTCATTCCAATTACTACTGCTCCAAGACAAGAGCTTTCATAACTTTCTGCAACTACTACCTTTTTATTAAATACGTCTGATAACATTTGTACCCAAAGTTCAGATCTGACAAACCCTCCAGTGGCGTATATTGTATCAATATTACCAGTCGTCTCTTCTAAAGCTTTTCCCACACTATAAATTCCAAAAATTACGCCCTCAAGAAGTGCTCTTAAAAAATGTTCCCTCTTATGTGTAATATTTATTCCAAAATAAACACCCTTTGAATTTGCATCCCAATGTGGTGCTCTCTCCCCCAGTAAATAAGGCAAAAATATCAAACCATTTGCTCCTGCTGGAACTTTCGCCGCCTCTTTTGTCAATAATTCATAAGTGTCGATTCCTAAAGACTTTGCCTTGGAAAGTTCTATTTGAGAAAAATTATCCCTGAACCATCTAAAGATAATTCCTCCATTATTAACTGGTCCACCTAGTACAAAATGATCCTCGGTAAGAATGTAACTAAAAATTCTTTCGCTTTCATCATTTTTAGGTTTATCTGCTATAATTCTTATAGCTCCACTAGTTCCAATTGTAACTGCCGCATCACCTGGCTTTATTGCATTAGCACCAAGGTTTGCAAGGCAACCATCGCTTGCTCCGATTACAAAGGCAGTGTCTACATCAATGCCCATTAAATCTGCATATTTTTTATCCATTTTTTTAAATACTTTTGTTGGGGATACTGGTAAGGATAACTTATCCCCATTTATACCTGCAACTTCTAACGAATTTTTGTTCCACTTAAGTTCGTAGATATCAAACAAACCTGTAGCAGACGCAATCGAATAATCCACAACATATTTGCCAAATAGTTTAAAGAAAACATATTCCTTGATAGAAATAAATTTACTTGTATTGTCAAATACTTCCTTCATATTATCCTTAATCCATTTTATCTTGCATAATGGTGACATTGGATGAATTGGCGTGCCTGTTTTCATATAAATTTCATGACCCATTTTACTGTTTTTTATAGACTCTGAAATTTGTGTACTTCTAGTATCTGCCCAAATAATACAATCAGTTAATTTGTCCCCTTTTTCATTTACAGCAATTATTCCATGCATTGCAGCGCTGAAACTTACAGCAAGAAGTTCATTCCCCTTGTTAGCGTTTTCATTTACTACGCATTTAATTGAATTAATAACTGCGTCAAATATCTCATCAGGATTTTGTTCACTAAAAGATGGTTTAGGATTTAATATAGGATATCCTATATTACACTTAGAAATTATATTTCCGTGCAAATTAAACGCGATTGCTTTAGTGCTACTTGTTCCAATATCCAATCCAATTAAGTATTTCATAATTTCCCCCATTAATAAAATTATTTTCATTTTGTTATATATTATTTGTTTAATTGACACTTTATGAAACTTATTTCCTATTTATTATTATATTACTATGTAAATGTTTATTCAAGTGTTTTCTGAAAATAGTTTTCATTTTTACAATAAAAAATACACTCTTATTGAGTGTATGAAAATGATTTTAATATCTTTTATTAGCTATAGCTCCTCTTATTTGTTCTAAAACCTTATAATAATTATCTTTATCTTTCAGACAAGTACCTACAAACATACAATCTATAAGTGATAATGCACTAATCCTCGACTCCATTGCCTCACTTCTTGATAAATTTTCTTTCCCGTATGATACAAGCACAACATCAGATACCTTTGATATTGGAGATTTATAATTAGAAGTTATAGATATGATTTTTACACCCTTTTCCTTTCCGATTTTCAAATTCTCTACTAATTCTTTATTGCTTCCAGTATTTGAAATAGCTATTATACAATCATTTTCATCATACATGGAACATAACATAGCTTGAAAATGAGAATCATCATGGAATATACAATACTTCCCTGTTCTCATAAATTTATGATATGCATCTAAAGCGATTGCCGCAGACCCACCCATACCAAAGAAAGCTATTCTTTTTGCATTATGGATATACCCTATAGCCTTATCTAACTCCTTACTGTCGTTTATCCTTAATGTTTCATTAAGAGAACTTATTGTGGAGTTAAATATCTTTTGCATTAAAACCAAGCTGTCATCATTCTCTTTTATTTCCTCATGTATATTGACTATAGGTTTTACTATTTCACTAGCTATTCTTATCTTTAAATCCTGATATCCTTTAAATCCTAGTTTTTTACTAAGTCTAGATACCGTGGCATCACCACATTTACAATTCTCAGCTAGTTCAGTTATAGATGAGTGGATAATGTCCTTTGGATTTTTAAGTATGTACTCTCCAACTCTTTTCTCTGCTCCTTTAAGTTCTGAATATATATTTCTTAATCTCTCTATACCACCTATATCATTCATTATATTACCACCTAACAAAATTTTTACTTTATTTTAAAATCTCCGTAGTTTCACGAAATCATTCACGCCTTCTATTATACTATAATATACCATATAATATTAAACTGTATAAACAAAAACGCTATTGTATCTTTTAAATACAATGCGTTTATTTGAATTACTGTTATTCTGAACTTTTAAGTGATTCTATCATATCAATCTTACCAAATTCCTTGTACATAGCTAAATTTACAATTACAGAAAATGAAATTGTAAGTAAAACTGAATACAGATAATAAATAGGATCTATTTTTCTCATAAACATCATTACATTAGTTTCTGAGGTAGTTATTACAAAACTATTAAGTAATATCCCTACGACTATTCCTGCTAAACTTCCTATTACCGTTAATATTATGTTTTCACGGTATATATATAATGCAAGTTCACTATCATAAAATCCTAAAAGCTTTATCGTAGACAATTCTCTTTTTCTTTCATTGATATTTATATTTGTAAGATTGTATATTACAACAAATGCAAGCACACCTGCAGATATTATTAATACCAACACCACCGAATTTATACTTTTTGTTGTTTTATTAAAATCATATTGTGATTTGTTTTTGTAACTTACAGATCCAACATCATCTATTGCTGTTAATACCTTTGTAGTCTTATCCTCTGAACTATCTGTAATACTTTTTAAAAGTCCATAGAAACCATTAAATTTAAGACTTTCTCCAGTTGTTTTTTTATAATAATTAGGACTCATATAAATGTAATGTTTAAGATAATGCTGCGTTATGCCAGATATCTTGACCTTTACAAGCTTATCATTTATAGTTACATCAAATGTGTCTCCAACTTTTTTGTTCATAAGTTTTGATAACTTTTCAGTAATTATTACGCCTCTATCATTAAGTTTAAGCTCCTCTTTTTTAGTTGATGTAAGCTTAATATACTTATTAATTTCATTTTTATCTTCTGTAACAACTACATAGGCATCTTCACGTCCATATTTATAAAGATCAACCGTTGCATTTTTTGTATAA
Organism: Clostridium psychrophilum; assembly: GCF_018861705.1. GTDB lineage: Bacteria > Bacillota > Clostridia > Clostridiales > Clostridiaceae > Clostridium_AD > Clostridium_AD psychrophilum. The sequence continues at coordinate 3,704 of NZ_JAHLEC010000098.1, forward strand.
GAAAATAAAACTGATTTTACATTGGAATCTTTCATTACTTCATTTTTTGTAATATCTGTTTTGTCCCCTTCTAGATCTCCTCTAAATGTTGATAGCATGTCATATTTGTATATATCAGTGAATTGACTCTTCGCAGCCCCTAGTATTCCTGACTTAAGTCCAAATCCTGTTATCATAAGACCTGTACAAACCGCAATTCCTATAACTGTCATGAAAAATCTTTGTTTATATCTAAATATATTTCTTGCAGTAACTTTATTTGTAAAACTTAATCTTTTCCATATAAACGTTATTCTTTCAAGTAATATGGTCTTTCCAGCTTTTGGAGGCTTTGGTCTCATTAGTGATGATGGTGCTTCTCTTAATTCTTCAAGGGACGCTGCAACCGCTGCAAGGGTTGTAAATATTATAGCGATTAAAGACGCCTGAAGAGCGAGCCCAGTGTTAAATGGAGTTAAAGAGCTAGGAATAGCATAAAGGGTACCATAAGCATTCATTATTAGTGGAGGAAAAAGTCTGAAACCAAAAGATATACCTATTACCGTTCCAGCAATACTTGCTAAAAGCGCATATATCAAATAATGCGTAGTTATAGCTATCCTTGAATATCCTAAAGCTTTAAATGTTCCTATTTCAATTCTGTTTTCTTGCACCATTCTCGTCATAGTAGTAAGACTAACTAAAGCTGCCACTAAGAAAAATATAAGTGGAAAAGCTTTGCCAATATTGTCTATTCTATCGCTATCCTGCCTATATGTTTCATATCCAAGATTAGTGCTTCTCCCTAATACGAACCACTCAGGTGATTTAATAGCCTTAATTTTATCTTTATTTTTGTTGATTTTTAATTGTCCATCTTTTATTTTAGTGTTGACTTCAGCTTCTTCTAATTTTACTTTTTCAATATTTCCATTAACTTCTTTTTCTCCTCTAGCAAGTTTTATTCTTGCTGCGTCTAATTCAAGTTTCCCATTTGTTATAAGTTTCTCGCTCTGATTTAATTTTACTCTTCCAACATCTATTTTTGATTTTGAAAGATCAAAATTATTTTTTAAGCTTTGTATATCAAAATAAGGTTTCATTTGAACTATAGCTCCACTATTTTTTAATGAAGTATACATAGTTTCAAAATTTCTCCCCTTAATGCTTCCTAAATAAATCTTATTTATACCATTATACTGAGCAAGAAAAACTTGATTATTAGGATCTGTTTCTAATTGTTTTTTTGCCAAAGCAACTTTTAGTGCAATAGACGACGTGATACTCGATGAAGCTTGCACCTTTCCTGCGCTAAGTTTTCTTTCGCTTTCATTAAGCTTGTTAGTACCCTTGGCGATTTGTTTTTCTCCCTGCATTTTTTTCTGATTATAAATTATTTGATTTTGTGCAAGTTCTATTTTACCATTATCAATTTTAGTTTTTGCATTATCTAACTTTTTATAAGCTTCACTAAATTTATCTTCTGCTTCCTTTTTAGAATTATTTAACTTTTCTTGTGCTGTATTTATTTTATCACTAGCTTCTGTTACTATTTGTTTATATCGTATTTTGTTTCTTATAACTCCAAAGTCTTTGAGACTTTTCTCCATATTCTTTGAAGCGACTTTATATTCTTCGTTTGTTATAAGACTATCTTTTGAAAGACCATTATCCATTGTTAAATATATTTCTGTATAATAATTACTTTTAAATACATCCGGTAGAATGTATAAAAATCCTTTCACGGATCCATTTCCCACAGAACTTAATGGTCTTTGAGCTGATAGATATAATGGCGAGAGTGCTTCTCCAACTATTTTAAATTTGCTTATTTTTAAGGTATCACCTATTTTACTAGAATCGTCTCCAGATTTAAGTTCTATAACATCGCCCATTTTGAAGTTATTTGCTTTTAAAAATCCTTTTTCTACTACAACTTCATTACTGGCTTTTGGCAACCTTCCTGTAATAATTTTGATCTTATTTATTCCATTTTCAGGTGGAGTCGAATTAACATTAAGAACTAATGAATGTTTATCCTTTTCAACCACAATATCTATTGAATATGAACCCTTTACCGTTTTTACGCCTTTAATTTTCTGAGCCTGCACTATATCATCTTTTGTAAGCCCAAGCGTTGAAACTAATTTAAAATCCATAAATCCTGTTTTATTAAAATAAGCATCTGCTGATTTTTTCATATCAGGACTTGTAGCCCTAACGCCAGCATAAAAGGCTACTCCAATTGCAATAATTATTACTATAGATAAAAACCTTGAAAAAGTCTTTTTTATATTTCTAAATAAATTCTTAAAAAATGTTTTTTTCATTTCTACCACTCCAAGCTTTCAATTGCCATTGGATTATCGTTTTTAATGACGCTTTCAACTCTCCCACTTTTAACTGTTATTATCTTATCCGCAATAGGTGTTATAGCCGAATTGTGCGTAATAACTACAACAGTCATACCATCTTTTTTGGATGCGCTTGATAGCAACTTAAGTATTGACTTACCTGTGTTGTAATCAAGTGCCCCCGTAGGCTCATCACAAAGAAGTAACTTAGGATTCTTTGCAAGTGCCCTTGCTATTGAAACTCTTTGCTGCTCTCCCCCTGAAAGCTGCGAAGGAAAATTTTGCATTCTATTTTCAAGCCCAACATTTTTAAGTACTTCTACTGGACTCATTGGGTTTTTACATATTTCAACTGCAAGCTCTACATTTTCAATTGCATTTAGATTTTGTACTAAATTATAGAATTGGAATACAAATCCTATATCATCACGCCTATATTTTGTAAGCATTTTCTTGTTGTATTCACTTATATCATTCCCATCCACAATTATATTTCCAGTAGTGACTTGATCCATACCTCCTAAAAGATTCAGTATTGTAGTTTTACCTGCACCACTAGCACCAATAACTACAACAAATTCACCTTTTTCTATAGTAAATGAAACATCATCTACTGCTTTTATTATTACTTCTCCTGTAGCATAAGTTTTTTTTACATTTTTTAGTTCTATAAATTTTTTCATTTTTATCTCCTATCTTATATTTTCGCACTCTAATTTACTTATAATATTATTATAAAATATATCTATTATATCAAGTATAAGTTTTCTAACCTCTATTCCATCCTCTTTCTCTCTCAAAATTATGGAGATACTCTCTACAAGGTTATATGAAATTAGATAAATAATAAAATTATTTTTAAGCCTTTTACCTTGTAACGACAATTCATATTCCATTTTTGCAGAAACAATTCTAGTTATAAAATCAACAAATGTTTTTTTACAATTTTCATACTTTGATCCTTCACTCTTATTAAGTAATATTGTAAGTTCTGTGCTACTCTCTTTAAATATTTCCAGTATTTTTTCCATTAGTTCATAGAAAATATCATCTGTTTTCTCGCTTACGATTACTTCATCAAACTTATTTATGTAATCCATTAATCTATTGTATACAGGACTTATTAAATTTTCATACAAATCATCTTTACCATGATAATATTTATAAAAATTGCCCACTGATGTCTTAGAATTTTTAACTATGCTCCTTATCGATGTATCCTTATATCCCCTTTTTTTAAATTCTTTTAGAGCTTCTTCTACTATATTTTTTCTGATTTCTTCTTTTAAATATTGCATTAGAAAACCTCCGTTCTCTTTTATATTATAACCTTTTCTGAAATAAACTCAATAGTTGTGTTTGAACTTTTTATTAAAAAGACACAAATTAAGCCTAGAGTGAGACCATGCTTCACCCTAGGCTTAATTTTACATACCACTGCTGATTGTATAAAATGTCACGTTCATTATTTTTTACGTTTCAATTACTCCTTTAATATAAAATTATTTATCGCATAAGCTATTCCAGACTCATTATTAGATTTAGTTATGTATTTTGCTTGTGCTTTAATATCCTCTACAGCATTTTCCATAGCTATAGGCATTCCTGCGCATTTAAACATTTCTATGTCATTATAATTATCTCCAAAAACCATAATTTCATTTAATTCTACATCTAATTTCTTTGACAATATTTCTAAAGCATTTCCTTTAGAAATATCTGATGCCATTATATCTAAAAGCCCTCTTGCCGAACTTACTACCGTAAGATTATTATATTTTGAAAAGTGCTTTTCGAGTAATATAATCTCCTCATGTTTTTCACAAACTAACAAAACCTTAAAAGCATCTATATCATTAATATTCTCCATTATTTTATCATCTATATATTTTATAGGTATCTGTTCATCTTGTAATAAAACCTTATTATGATTCTCGTATTTTCTACCTACAGAATTGTTTTTAGTGGAATATACTACATCAGCAGTATAGATAATAAACTCAATTTTATTATTCTCACAATAAGTTGCAACCTCCTTTACATCAATTTTATCCATTACCTTCGAATAGAGAACCTCCCCTGTTTGGATATTTCTAACGAGTCCTCCATTACAAGATATAATAGGTCCTTTTAAGTTTAACTGCTTTATATAACTCTTCACCATAAGATCCAATCTACCAGAAGCAATAATTACTTCTACCCCCATATTCTGAAGCTTTTTTAGTGCCACTTCATTCTCATTTGAAATAACATTATCTGAATTTAATAATGTTCCATCCATATCACATACACACCATTTATATTTAATCATATATACTTTCTCCTTTTATAACTAGCTATTATTTAAATTATATAAAAAATCATCATATATCTAATTATCTACTTTTATAGGTCTAATTTCAACAATAACTTTTTATATTTCTAAATACTTTGTATTTAGCTCGCTATAAAACTTAGAATACAGTACCTATACCATAGTTTCTTCTCTATGAAAATATTCATCTATGCTTTCATAGCAAGTATTTACCATGAATTCTATCTCCTCTTTATTTATAATATATGGAGGGATAAAATAGAGTACATCTCCTATAGGTCTTAATAATAAACCTTTTTTTAAAGCAATCTTATATATCTCATAACCTACTCTTGTCTGCCAAGGATAACTTTCTTTTGTCTCCTTATCCTTTACTATTTCGATAGCTGTTATCATACCTATACTTCTTACTTCGCCTACGTGATTTAAATTTTTAGCTTTTTTTATTGTGAGTTTCCTTATAAGTTCACCTTTTTCTATATTGTTATTTATAATATTGTCTTCTTCAAATATCTTTAAATTTTCGAGTGCTATTGCGCATCCCATAGCATTACCTGAATAAGTATGACTATGAATAAATGATTTTCGATCTTTATAATCTCCATAAAAGCAATTATATATTTCATCTGTAGTCATAACTACCGACATAGGCATATATCCCGCAGAAATTCCTTTTGAAAGGCACATAAAATCTGGACTTATTTGAGCATGATTACAAGCAAACATCTCACCAGTTCTCCCAAAACCCATTGCAATTTCATCTGCAATAAGGTGCACCTCATATTTGTCACAAAGCTTGCGAAGCTTCTTTAAATAAATTGATGAGTAAATCTTCATACCTGCGGCACCTTGAACCATTGGTTCAACTATTACTGCACTTATATCATCATGATTTTTGGATAAGCACTTTTCCATATTCTCAAAACACTCTGCATCACAACTTTCTCTACTAAAACCATATTTACACCTATAGCAATCTGGTCCCTCTACTCTGAAAGTATCTAAAAGAAGAGGCTTGTATACCAAATTAAACTCATCTATATCACAAACGGACAATGCACCTAAAGTTTCCCCATGGTATGCATCACTTAATGCTACGAATCTTTTCTTTTTAGAATTTCCCTTTTGCATATTATAATGAAAACTCATTTTCAAAGCTATTTCTACCGCTGAAGATCCATTATCAGAGAAAAACACTTTTTTAAGCTTTTCCGGTGTTATATTTACAAGCTTTTCCGCCAGCTCTATGGCAGGCTTATTTGAAAAATTTGCAAATATAACATGTTCAATGCTATCTACCTGCCTTTTTATAGCTTCATTAATCCTCTTATTACTATGCCCTAGAGTATTTGTCCACCAAGATGATATACAATCTAAATATCTATTTCCATCAATATCATAAAGCCAAACCCCTTCACCTTTTTCAATAACTATTGGATTAAGTTCCTCATAGTCCTTCATTTGAGAACAAGGATGCCATATATATTTCAAATCTTTTTTTACATAACTATTCATACTTTTACCTCACCCTTCAACATTATAATTGATCCATGCATTCTTCTAATGTCTTAATACTGAAAGTATTTTTTGCATTTATCCTTATAGATTGCAACCTGTTGTCCTTTAGATTTTCAATATGTTTAAGCTTTCCTATAATTGGAACTTTAGTGAGCTTTTCTATCATTTGAATATTATCATTGCAGATGAAATTATTTATATAATCGTTTATTATAATCCCTTTGATATTAATTCCTAATGATTCTATATATTTTACAGTAAGTACTGTGTGGTTAATTGTTCCTACCCCAGATCTTGCCACAATAATAACACCCATTTTTAAATCCTTTATAAGATTTTCAAGAGTATATAATCCTCTTTCATCATCTATCAATGGACATACTATTCCACCGCTACCCTCAGCAATTATGTAATCATATTTTTTCTTTAAATAATAATATTTTTCTTTTAACAAATCTATTTGAATAGGGTTATTCTCAAGTTTCGCTGCTAAGTGAGGGGACACAGCTGACTTGTAAACATAGGGTGTAATATTTTCATAAGCTTCTTTCAAATTGCTTACTTCACTAACAAGTAACGTATCTCCCGGGACAAATTCATTTCCTGCTTCAATCGCCCCACTCAATGCTGCCTTAAAATATGTAGCATTATATCCATTACTCCTAAGTACATGCATAATGCTAGCAGTTACAACAGTTTTACCCACATCAGTATCAGTTCCAACTATAAATACTCCCTTAGCCATTTTTTCTAACCTCCATATTTAATTCACTTACCATTTTTTTATCATCTTTTATTTTATTGCCAGAGGTTGTGAGATAATTTCCAGTGATTGTAGCATTAGCTCCTGCATTAAAACAATTTTTTCCAAACTCATCGATACGATTCCTTCCTCCAGCAAGTCTTATATATGCTTTGGGATTCACAAATCTTATTATTGCAATAGTTTTTAGTATTTCATCTTGACTTAAACTCTCTGCATTTTCTAGTGGTGTTCCCTTAATTGGATTTAATACATTAACAGGAATAGATTTAACCCCTAAGTCCCTTAGCTGAAAAGCTAGTTTAACTCTATCCACCATACTTTCCCCAAGCCCAATAATTCCTCCACAGCAAATAATCATTCCAGCTTTCTTTGCAGCATTTATAGTATCTATCCGTTCATCATAGCTGTGAGTTGTACATATATTATCATAGTACTCCCTGCTAGTTTCTAAATTATGATGATACATTGTTATTCCCTTTTCTCTTAGCCTATGCATCTGCTCATATCCAAGTATTCCGAGAGAAGCACATAAATCAATTTTCATTTCTTTTTTTAATTTCTCATATATATCTAAAATCTTTTCAAAATCACTACCAGTTTGTCCTCTACCACTTGTCACTAAAGAAAATCTGTTTACTCCCTCCTTTTCATTTTCTTTTGCAAGCTTTAAAGCATCCTCCGTTGAAACTAATTCATACTCTTTTACATTTGTTTTATAATGAGCTGATTGCGCACAGAATTTACAATTCTCAGTGCATCGTCCCGATTTTGCATTCATAATAGTGCAAAGATCCACTTCTGTGCCGCAAAAATACTTTCGCACTTTATTAGCACTTTTACATAATTCTTCTATGTCATCTTTTTGCTTTATATCTGCTAATTTTATTGCCTCATCATAGCTTATAATTTGACCTTCTAAAACCTTTTCCTCTATACTCTTAATAAACTTTCTCATGTCGTACACCTCTCTTCTTCGTTTTTTATTCAATGTATCCACTTTTTCTTAATACAGGTAATAATTTTATTGAAATATATGCTGCAAATACTGTTAACGTCAAGTCTCCAGTTATGCAAATCACAAAACCATAGAAAAATGCAAAATAAAAAGAAACATCCTTTCCTAAATATAAATTATAACTAATATACAAATATACCACTCCAAATAAATATACAAAAAACAGACCCGAAAGCAGCGTAAATACGGTTTTTAAAAAATTTAATTCCTTTACATGTTCTCTTATTTTACCTATAACATAAGCCGCCACTATGAAACCTATAAGATATCCAAATGTAGGTTTAAATATATAGCTTATACCTCCGCCTTCAGTAAATACTGGCACACCAGAAAGCCCAATAGCCACATAAACTATTTGTGACAATGCTCCTAATCTTGAGCCTAAGATTAAGCCCGATAATGCACAAAACAGATACTGAAGTGTAAAAGGTACATATGGTATTGGTACTCTAACAAACGCTCCAATAGCTGTTAAAGCGGAAAACATAGCTACTAAAATTAAGTTTCTAGTATTTTTCATAAACACACCTCCTTAACATGATTGATAGTGTTAACACTATCTTTGTTTTATTTATTTAAGACCCTGCAATTGCAAGGATTGTAGCTGTTTTTAAGAAAAAAAACAATGACCCCCTCTTTCTGGTATAATTGT
>NZ_JAHLEC010000099.1 GCF_018861705.1 Clostridium psychrophilum
TCTCATGATTTAATCATCTCATATTTCTCTTGAATTTTCCACCTAATTTTCATCTAAAATGTTATCTAAAATGTTATCCACAGCGGTTTCCGCAAGCTGTTTCCTATATAACAAGAAATTTACTAAGATTTTATTACTTAGTGGTATCAAATTTCTATGTAAAATAAAACTAATAAAGAACTGCCAAAAATCTCTAGACAGAATCGAAAAAAGATTGGATGAATTTCATGATAATGCTATATTTATTGCTAAAAATTATAAGGTGGTTCTAAGAGTTGTAATTATTAATACAGCTCAACTCACAGTCTTTTATGTTATACCATACCTCATATACAGAAGCTTCAATTTAGAGTCTGCTAGTGTTTGGAATATGTTAGCAGCACAAACCTTAGTAATGTTGATAGTATCTATAACTCCTCTTCCGGGTGGAGCAGGAGGTGCAGAGGGTGGATTCATATTGCTTTCCAAGATGTTTTTTAAAGAAAACATCTTACCAGGCGTCCTGCTTTGGAGAATAATAACTTATTACTCTTGTATTCTTATAGGATCATTGTTTGTAATACACCTGCCAAGGAATTCTAATTCTTATAAACCTTAGTTATACTATAATGGATATATATATCCATTATAGTATAAAAGCGATGATTACTTTTATGAAACATTTTTGTGTAAACAGATATAAATTAATATTACTTGGCAATAATTAAGATAAGTTAGTTATTAAAGATTGTACGAGGGGGAATATTTTTATGTCTAACATTTCGAAGGAAATTTTAAGAAATCATATAAACTATCAAAAATTTATATGTTCAGCTCAGGTTTTAACGGGTATAAATGATAGCGTCAAAAATGTCATTGCAGAGCCATCAGAAACAGAGATGGATTTACAACTTGGACATGACAAGTATAATATATATGAAAAACAAACTCCAAACAGTAGAGATGTTTATTCTAAAAATACTGTAGAATCTGAACTTGGAACAGACTGGTGGGTTGTAAAGGACGAATCAAATTGTTTCATTATAATGCGTTAGAATTTCAATTTAAAACTGAATGTAACTATAGAATAAAGTGAAGGCACATAAATATATCTATGTGCCTATTTATATAAAACACACGTTTATCTTATCAACTTACTTGTTTATATTGCAAAAATTATCAACATTATTGAATTTTGGATTTAACTCTTTAAAATATTCTCTCACGACATCTGCTATAATCATTGTTATAATACAAACAAATTTACATGTAATTAACTAAGGGGGTAATCTGTTAATGAAAAAAATTTTTAAATTAGCTCTTTGTGGAATACTTTTATTTAGCATTGGATTTGGTGTAACCATTTATGGACGAAAACTAATTAATAATAAAAGTATTAGTGAATCTAAGGCAAAACAAACTACAGTTCAAAAGAAAGTAGCTCAAAAAATTACTGAGATATCAAATGCAGCTGCAAAAAAAAGAGATGAAACTAAAGCACAACAAACTATAGTTCAAAAAAACGTACATTCAAATGTAAAGACATCAGCGTTTGATTATGATACTGGAATAACTTATGATCAATTAGCAAGCCTCCCAGATCAATTTATTGGTTGTGGTGTTCATATTGATAATGGAGATGTGTTAGAAATATCTCGTGCTGGAAAAATGCTAACTTTAAAACTTGCAATAGATTCTGATATTATTGATAAATATTTATTAGTAGTATGTAAATCTAGTGTGGCGCCTTCAAACATATCTGATGGTGATGGAATTAATATTAAAGGTATATCTAAGGGACATGCTAATTACACAGATACATCAAGTGGTAGTATTCTTAGTTTACCAGAAATATCTGCAGACAAAATAATCGAAAACAAATAGTGAAAATTGTCATACAATTCTCGGTATGTACAAACTAATACAACATTCTTGAACAATTATATTGTTTATTTTTTTATACTACTATGAATAATTATTTGAACTCTCAGTGATATAATTAAATGTGTAATATAATTAAGAATGGAAGAAAAATCATATGAAGAACTGGCGCAGAATATTAGTGTATTGTATAGGCATTGTAATACTATCATTAGGAATTATATTAAATACAAAGACGGGGCTCGGAGTATCCCCAATTATATCTATTCCATATAGTATATCTAAAATTTGGAAAGTAAATTTAGGCAATGCCACTGCATGCATATATATATTATGTGTAGCTGGTCAAATGGTACTTCGAGGAAAAAAGTTTCGTGCCTTCGATTTATTACAAATTCCTATGAGTATTGTAATAAGCCGAATTATTAATCTTTTTAATAATATAATTATCATAAATTGTAACAATTTAGCATTGAATCTGATTTTGCTTATAGTAGCAATTACGCTTACTGGAATTGGAGTGGTTATGACGATTGAAATGAAAATTGTTCCAAATGCAGCGGATGGTCTTACACAGGCTTTTTCAGAACGATTAAACATAGATCTTGGACTGGCAAAGAATATTGTAGACATATCTAGTGTTGCAATTACGCTCATAATTGGACTCCTATTTGCTAGACGAATTATAGGAATTGGCATAGGGACTGTAATAGCTGTTCTTGGAATTGGACGTGCTATTGCTTTAGTTAATATATTAATTAAAGATAAAATGATTGCACTAGTTAATAACTAAGTATTAAAAAAAGACTGCTAACATAATTTTTATGTTAGCAGTCTTTAAATATTAATTAACTATATTTTGTCATTTGCCCTTGAAATTGCGTTTTCAAGTATATTGAGTCCTGCATTTAATTGTTCATCTGTAATACACAGTGGCATTAAGCAACGAAGAGTGTTTCCTCTAACGCCACAATTTAATATGACTAAGCCATTATCGTTACAATCTTTAATTATTGATTTTACTTCTTTTGAAGCTGGTTCTTTTGTTACTCTATCAGTAACAAACTCAACACCCATCATTGCCCCAAGGCCTCGAACATCTCCAATAATTTTATATTTTTCCTTCATCTTATTAAATCTGTTCATAGTTATTTCTGCAATATGCATTGATTTAGCAGCATAATTATCTCTTTCCATAATTTCAATAACTTTTAAAGCTGAAACACATGCTATTGGGTTTCCAGCAAACGTTCCACCAATTCCACCAGCTTGAGAGGCATCCATAATTTCAGCTTTACCTGTTACTGCACTTAGTGGCATTCCAGCTGCAATTGATTTTGCACTAGTTATTATATCAGCATATAATCCATTGTCTGCCCAATACTCACTAGCAAACATTCTCCCAGTTCTACAGTATCCTGATTGTACTTCGTCACATACTAATAATATACCACTTTCATCACATATACGTCTTAGTTCTCTTACATATTCAATAGGTGTTGGAAGGAATCCCCCTTCACCTTGAAGTGGTTCAATAACTACTGCTGCAACATCTTCTACATTTATTTTCTCTAAGAAGAAATTCTTTAACTTTTCAATATAGTAATTCATTGCATTTTCTTCTGATACGCCAGCTGGTCTACGGTAAATATAAGGAAATTCTGCCTGATGCACTCCTGGAGCGAAAGGTCCAAACCCAAGTTTATATGGTTTTATTGTACTTGTCATAGCCATAGTTAAAGCTGTTCTTCCATGAAATCCACCTGTAAAAGTAACTATTTCTGTTCTTCCTGTATATTTACGAGCAATTTTTACGGCATTTTCAACAGCTTCAGATCCACTGTTTACAAACATTGTTTTCTTTTTGTAATTTCCTGGGACAATACTGTTTAACTTTTCCGCTAAACGTACATAAGATTCATACTGCACAACATTTATACTTGAGTGAAAAAATTTAGAAACTTGCTCTTTTACAACTTCTATAACTTCTGGATTACTATAACCAATATTTAAAACTCCAATTCCACCAACAAAATCCAACATAATATTTCCATCTACATCTTCAAACATTGCACCTTCTCCTCTTTTAATAAAAGTAGGTACTCCAGACGATACTCCAACTGGTACATTTTCCTCTCTAAGTTTTAATAATTCCTTTGCTTTTGGTCCTGGTATTGCAGTTGTTATTTTTGGTAAACTAGTTCTTAATTCTGTCATAATAAATTCCTCCTCGATTATATTTAAATATATGAATATTAATTTCAGATAATTATTTTTTAAAACCACATATTTTTAAAAGATATATTTCTTATACATCTAATTTAGTATTTTTATTGTTACTCAAAATCTCTCCAACAATTTCTTTTCTTGCATATAGCTCACCAAATATTAAAAGTTCTCTTTCTTTCAAAGTAACATTTGGATACGCCTTTTGAGTCATTAAGGATAATATAATACCAAGCACTGCCCAGAAAAGAATCATACCCCATTCATAAGGCCAAACAAGTCCTCCTGATGAAAATGGAAGATATAGACATATAAATGATACAGATATAGTAATTGCTCCATATCCTATAAACTTATCATGTTTAACTTTAAAAGGTCTTTCTAAATTTGGTTCTTGCTTTCTAAGCATTACGAAAGCTAAGCAAACAAACAAATATGTTACAACAACTCCAAAAGAACTTGCATTAACAAACCAAACTAATGCATTCTTCCCTAATAAAGGAGCTAGTTCGCATATAATTCCTATAAGAATTATTGCTGCATACGGACTTTGTGTTTTAGGATTTACTTTACCAAAAATCGGTGGAAGCATTTTAGCTCTTCCCATTGCAAATAAAACTCTTGCACCACCAATAATAAATCCATTCCAACTAGTTAAAATACCACATAAAGCACCTAAAATTATAACCTTACCCATTATCGGATTTCCAAACATAAAAGCTGCCGCATCCGCAACAGGAACTGCTCCGTTAAGTCTAGTATTTGTTGGTGCTGCTAGAGCAATACCAATACACATTGCCACATACCAGAATCCAGCCAATAAAATTGAAAAAATAAGAATTTTACCTATTTGTTTTTTAGGAATGTTCATTTCTTCTGCCGATTGTGGAATAACATCAAATCCGACATACATGGCAGGAACCATTAAAAGAACTGCAAAGATTCCTTTTCCACTCTTAACTGCATCTCCCATGAACTTCGGATCTCCTATGCTAAATCCACCTATTATGAAAATCAGTCCAACTAAAGTTAGACCAATAGTAGCTACATTCTGAAATAAAACTGCACCTTTTCCACCTCTCAGGTTTATTATAATTAAAATTAGTCCTACAATCATACCTATCGCAGACCAAGATGCATAAACATCATAACCAGCAATAGTCCATAAATATCCCAGCTGTGGTATTGGAATTATATAGTTAACAGCAGTTGAGATAGCAATTTCTTCCCATGCTGCAACTCCTACGTAAGCAAAGCATGTACACCATATAGTTATCCATCCGAGCTTATACCCCATAGCTCTATATGCAAATACCAATCCTCCACCAGCACATGGCAATGCAGGAGTTAACTCCGCATAACACAGTCCTACAAATATGCACATTACTCCACCAATTAAAAATGCAATAACTGCTCCTAACCATCCGGCTTGTTCTACCCAGTATCCAGATAACATTACCCAGCCCCATCCAATCATTGCTCCAAAAGCTAATGCTAATATGTCACCTTTAGAGTAGACCTTTTCCAGACTTTCACGTTTTTCACTCATGAGTTCCCCCCCTTATTATGTATGATAATATTTTGTTTAGTTTCATAATTTACCTGGCAATTGATATAAATTTGTATATATCTCAATCATTTCTTCTCTTGATAATTCTACGTAGTTATTTACTAACAATCTTTGTTGTGACTCTATAACACTATCAGTAAATAATTCTATTTCTTCCTTCTTCATACCAAATTCCTTTAATGGTTTTTTCATCAATAATTTATTTAATACATTTTCCATTTCTGTGTAAACATCCTCACCTTTGTTAAGGTTTAATATGTTTGATAAAAGTGTATTTATTTCCTTTATTTTTCCATTTGGATTCTTTTTATTGTACATCTTAAATACTTCAGTAAATAATTGATAGTTTGCTTCTCCATGTGCTACATGATAAACTCCGCCTAAAGGATATGACATAGCATGAACTGCACCAACTCCAGCATTTGCAAAAGCAATTCCAGCATAATTACTGGCGGTTGAAAAATCTTTTAATAAATTTTGGCGGTAATCCTCGCCTTTTTCTATAATTTCCATGTAGCCTTTCATAATCATTTCTATAGCTTTAACTGAAAACATTTCTGTATATACACTAGCCTTAGGAGATACAAAAGATTCAATAGCATGAATTAACGCATCTATAGAGCTCGAAACAAAGAATTTAAAAGGTAACCCTTTAATTAGTTCTGGAATAAGTACTGCTTGATTTGCAAACAGCTCATCAGTCGCTAAGCCCATTTTTGTATGTTTGGATTTTATTTCTGCAATTGAAATATTAGTTACCTCACTCCCAGTTCCACAAGTCGTAGGTATAATTATTAATTCTTTGTCTCTTATAAATGGCACTTTTTTCTCAAATAAATCCAAACAATTCTTTACATCCTTAAAAACCATTAATTTAGATATATCTATAACAGTTCCACCACCTATACCTACAATTCTCTTGATTTTTTTATTAGGCATAGCTGCAATAATTTCGTTGATCATCTCATCTGAAGGTTCACCAACACCATATTTTTCTTGAAAAATAAAGTCTGCTTTTAAATTCAAGCTTTTCATATATGGTTCATAAATAAATTTTTGAGTTAACACTAAGTCACCTTCACCAATTTTAAACTCATCTGCAAAGTCTTTAAAATTATTAAAAGTATGAATCTGAGGTACTAATTGAAAGTTTTTCATAACATCCTACCTTCCTTTTAATCATATTTATTTTGACTGAAATTCACATTTAAATATATTTTCAAGCACCTGTATAAATTCATTTTTAAAGTTAGGATGTAAAATATTTATAATAGCTCTAATCCTATCCTTTAAATTTTTATTTTGATAATGTACATTAATCGTTAATAAAAATTTTAGAAATATCACTCAACATGATCACGTTCTTTATATAATACCATTGAAATAAGTAACAATGTATAATCTAGAATATAAGTTATATTGTAATGCTAACTTTCAAAAAATTCAAGTTGTATTTTGCTAATAATTCATTTATTTGATAATTGTGATAAATAAATTGTAATAAAAAATATATTGAATAATTGATTATATTCCCGTATGTCTTATTATTAAGCTAAAATCAGTACTCTATCATATCTTTATTATGTTTTTAATAACTTGTCATATTTTTTATATAGTAAAAAAACAGAATTAAATTATTTTTCAAGGTTTATTTTATGGGCGTATGTCATAAAGGTTTATGCAATATATTATTAGGTGAATTAAGAAATAAAAACAAAGCTAATAATTATAATCTACTTAATAAAGTTAACCTCAATTATGTATTAATTAATTTATATTAAGTATAATATGCCTATTTTTAGCGTAACATAACTTTAACTAGTCATTTACATAAATATGCAACTATGTTAATCTGAATATATTTGAAATACAAACGAAAGAAGTAATTAATTAATATGGAAACAAGAATAGAATTTAATTCAATTAGACATATGAAAGTTACAATGGATGCTTATTATTGTGTTCAAACATTAGAACTCATAATACAAAAATGAAACTTTATTAATATTTGAAAAAGCCTCGCATTTGATTACACTTTTGAAAAAAAACAAAACTCTTTATACCTTCTTATTTCTTCTAATTTGAAGTTAAACTGCTGGTTATCTATAGTCTATACAATTTATTAGAAAAAAAATTTTTTTACCAAATTACTATATTTTAAGTTATAATATATCTAAGTCATAACGATAGAATAATGTGGAATATGGTGGAAATAAATATGAATAAAAATTTATAGGTACCACTTCAATTAAAAAACTCAATATATAAGGAGTTCTTGTTAAATGAATAAGAAATTAATCTTAGGTGCAATGTTAACAGCAATTTTGTTTGCAACACCTATAAAAAATGCATACGCTGATTCATATAAGAGTGTTACTATAGGATATGATTTGACAACTCAACAGAAAGAAGACATGTTAAAGTATTTTGATGTAGACAGAAATAGTGCGGGTGTTGTTGAAGTTACATCTAATGAGGAGAAGAAATATCTAGGAGATACCGTATCTAAAGATCAATTAGGTAATAAATCGATATCATGTTCCTATATTGAGCCAACAAGTACTGGTGGTTTAGTAGTAAATACAAACAATGTAACCTGGGTAAACGCTAGTATGATAAAAAACGCTCTAATTACAGCAGGAATTGAAAATGCTAACGTTAAAGTTTCTGCACCATTCACCGTATCAGGTACTGCAGCTATGACTGGTATACTAAAAGGATTTGAGAATAGTAAAGACGGTAAGAAATTAGATGAAAGTACAAAGAAAACAGCTAATGACGAGGTCGCAGTTACAGGCAAACTAGGTGAAAAAATTGGACAAGATAAAGCTGCTGGATTAATTAATGAAGTAAAGAGTGAAGTTATAAAAGATAAACCCAAGAATGAGGCGGGCATAACAAAAATAGTAAATAATGTAACAAATAATTACAATTATAATCTCTCTAAAAATGATTTAAATAATATTGTTGGATTAATGGCAAATGTAAATAAATTAAACTTGGATTACAGCAAAGTAAAAGGGCAGCTTGATGGTGTCGCTAGTACAATGAAAAAAACATTAGATAGTGATAAGACTAAAAGTTGGTTCGCAGGTGTGTGTGCTTCTATTGGAGATTTTTTCAAAGGAATATCAGATAGTTTATAACTATAAATGAGATAATCATAGAAAGTATACGTTAATCGGTAAAATAATAAATGAGAATCATAAGTCATATATGACTTATGATTCTCATTTATTGCTGCTATTGTATCTCTCAATTGCATTAACCTTAAATTCAATAAAATAGATATTATTTTTTTAAACCATAACAAAACCCCGTTAATTAGACACAACTCTTTACTTTTGTATCTAATTAAGGGGGGTATAATTCAGTTTATGCAATCAGAAACTTTGATTTTCTATATATACTTTCTTGTAATTACACAAATTTTTCATCAACCTTTTGACAATTCATCATTCCCTTGTTCATTATAAGTTTCTTTCCACTCTTTGTTAGCATAGGGTGTAAACTCAGTTGCAACCTTAGTAATCTTTTCATGAAAATCATTGTCATTAAGCATTGCTTCACCAGCTGCGTCTGTTGGTTTAGCCCCAACCTTTTCGCATACGTTTTTTATTACATTAGGATTATCTATCATCATACATGGTCTTAACATGTTTTTGTTATATGGCTGAATGTGTCTTAGTTCCTTAAAGAAAGGGTTCCTAAAAGCATCAATTAATGGTCTTC
This sequence comes from Clostridium psychrophilum, assembly GCF_018861705.1. Taxonomy (GTDB): domain Bacteria; phylum Bacillota; class Clostridia; order Clostridiales; family Clostridiaceae; genus Clostridium_AD; species Clostridium_AD psychrophilum. Next base: position 9,389 of record NZ_JAHLEC010000099.1, read on the forward strand.
CCTTTAAATTAACTGTCGAGAAATGTGCAAATACACATGGTTCTACATCCTCTTTTGAATTAACATGGAAGAAATATTTACCAGCAATACATCCGCCTATCTGAGGAGCGTCATTAAAGAAATCAATTGTAAAGTATGGTTTTGTAGTTCTTATTTCATTGGCTCTTCTTCCAAGTCTTATTCTCTGCTCTGGTGTAAGCATCATACCAAACTGTGGATGTGCACTTATTGGCATAAATAAGAAATACCAACTTAATTTTGAGCCTTTTTCAATTAGCATATCAGTAAATTCATCAGATAATACATCTTCAATATTAGTTCTTGTAACACATGTTGAAACTCCGAATAAAATTCCTCTTTCTTTAAGTAGATCCATTGCATGCATAACTTTTTCATAAGTACCTAATCCTCTTCTTGCTTCGGTATCTTTTTTTAATCCTTCAATTGATAGCATTGGGACTACATTTCCACATTTTTTCAACCTATCAGCAATTTTATCAGTTATAAGAATACCACTAGTAAATGGTGAGAACATCACGTCATCATATTTCTCATAAATATCTAATAAATAATCATTGTAGAAAGGTTCTCCACCAAGCACTATTATCCAGTATATTCCTAAATTTCTTGCCTCTTTAATTAATCTCTCGACTTCTTCTGGTGGAATATCAGCATCTTTACTATAATTAGCTGCATAACATCCAACACAGTGCAAAGGACATCTCATAGATGGACTAATTAACATAACAAATGGTATCTTTGTATATTCGTCAGTCAAGTACTTTTGACGTTTAGCCTTAGCATACCAATTTGCATTCACAAAGAAATTAATAACCATTTTTTTAAGGCACTTTGTATCGGTAGTAGTTAATATATTTTGTATGTAATCATATGTAGTTGGATTGTTTTTATAATAATTATAAACAAACTCTATTTGTTTTAATTGATCTTCATCCTTTACTAGTTTTCTTATAGCATCAAAAATTTTGTCAACATTTCTTTCTGGATTTTTTTCTAGATAAGCAATCATAATTTCCATAATTTTAGATTTTACGCCCTTTTCTAAAAAATTCATAGTACTCATATTAATTCATCCAATTAAAAAAATTTATTTTTATAAATTATATTGCTATTTAATAAGATAATAATATAAATCAATTATCGTATTTTTTACATATTTTTTAATGTTAAATATTACAAATATTATTTTTAATTATATATTCTTCCTTATTTCTATTTTTATTTATAGGTATCTAACATTATTAAGTTATACTAGATATTGAACTTATACGATACGAACCGTTTAGTAATTATCATGACAATTTTACACTATTTTGTCAATAAAACAAGTTTTTTAATACATTATACAACTGTGATTGTGCTTTTGTCTATTTAATTGACATATTAATAATTATTTTTCATTTTTTAAAACTCATTAGGAGTGGTCTAAATATATGGATTATACTCCTCATTTATCGCTACTATTGAATCTCTCAATTCCCTTAACCTTAAATTCAATAAAATAGATATTATTTTTTTAAACCATAACAAAACCCCCTTAATTTTCGTGTCTAATTAAGAGGGTATAGTTAACTATAGGGTACTTATAAACATTAGTTAGTTGAGTCGTTTACTTATGTAATGAACCTTATACTCAAATTTATAATGATATTTAACAATTATTGTCTATCAATCTCAATTGTAGGGAACTTCAAATTTTTATATTTGCTGAATTTTTCTTTAACGGTTGCTAATTTTTCATCTGTGTAAAAGCCACCTTGTGTATGAGCAATTTCTTTTAAATGATGTTCTCTGCCTTCAACTGTAGTACGATCACGACTTAATCCATCTTTTGCAATAACAAATTTCCATTTACCATTTTCTGTTTTTTCTAAGTCTCCACCAGCTCCACAAACTTGACATTCAATTGGAAAGTGTAACCCATCCCATTGAACTTCTCCCAAACTCAATGAATTAGAATGGCAATTTGGACACCAACCCATATTTTCATCGCCTAACCACGTTCTTTTTTCTACTGTAGTATTTAATGATTTCATAACATTATTGCCAATTTTTTCAGCACGTTTTATCATATCATCATGTAATAAACATTGTTTTGGAGCTGGCACACGTGTAGCTAAATACATATCAATAATTTTAAAATCATTTGTAAAACAAGTTGCCTGCATAGCTTCTAATGCCATAGACTGCCATGAACGAGTAGAACCTCCCACAGCAATTAAAGCACCAACTCTATCTTTATGTTCAATTGTAGACTTGTAGTTTAATATATCCTGATAATATAAGTGATTTGCAAATTTAAGTAACCTTTAAAATATAAAAAGGATAAATGAATGTGTTAATTAAATTTAACATTC
>NZ_JAHLEC010000100.1 GCF_018861705.1 Clostridium psychrophilum
TTGAAATTTTCATATTAATTTACAATATTTTCAAGAGGCATAGCCTAAAATTTGAAATAGCTTAACTCCTACCGGAGAAAATATAGCTTTTTGTGGCTTAATCATATTATATGGTAAGAGAAATAGAAGGTACTGTTAATGAAGATAGTGGAGCAACAAATAGAGATAATGTAAAATCAATAAATAAAAATGGAATATGTGAAGAATCACTTATGCCTTATGATATATCTAAATTTACAATTCCACCAAAAGAAGAATCAATTATTAATGCAAAACAATATACAATAAGTTCATATATTGCATTAAATAATTTAAGTGATATAAAACAAGCCTTATCATTGTCAAAACTGGTAATACTTGGTATGGATGTATTTGAAAGTTTTGAAAATAATGAAATAGCAAAAACAGGTAAAATGCCAATGCCATTACCCATAGAGCAAAATCTAGGTGGCCATTCTGTTTTAGTTGTGGGTTATGTAGATGCAGATAATTATTTAATAATCAGAAATTCGTGGGGATCTGCTTGGGGCGATAATGGATATTTTTATATGCCTTATGACTATTTAACTAGTTATACCTTTGATTATTGGATAATGAACAAATAAAAAAACATCTGTTTTTAGATGTTTTTTTATTTGTATTTGTAATAAACACTTGCTATAAAAGCAATTATTGTTTTGTATATAACATTGTTTATTTTATTGATTGTTCAAATAAAAAACATTATTCTTCTGGCATTATTCCTGACAATTCGGCACTAACCAAAATTACATTGCCACAATTCATACAAATAACTGGAACTGCAGAAATTCTAGCATACTGTGTTCCGTCAGGTAATATTTCATTATCAAATTCATTTAATTCAACTATATTTTTTTGTATTTTCAGATTATTCGTGCCACACATTGGGCATGTTTTAACTCTCCATTTTTTGTTTAAATAAGCTTCTATTTTTTTTGAATCAACTTTTATCATAATATTTTTCCTCCTCTTTTTTCATCTTTTAATTATATTATGTTATAATCATGAAAAATATTATATAAAAAGGTTAATTCTAACATTATATGATTATTGTAGTATAAAAAATTCCCCAATTATAGTTTTATTATCCTACAATTGGGGCACTTTTGCTTTTGCACTGTCCATTTTAATATCTAAAAAATTTTACTATTAGAATCCAATCCTTCAAATTGCATATTATAATAATACGCATATATTCCTTCTTTTTTAAGAAGTTCTTTATGATTGCCTCTTTCTTGTATACCCTCATCATTAATAACTATTATCTCATCCGAATTTCTTATTGTACTTAACCTATGAGCTATAACTATTGTAGTTCTATCTTTAGAAAGTTTTTCAAGAGAATTTTGTATATGTCTCTCACTTTCATTATCCAGTGCTGAAGTTGCCTCATCTAAAATTAAAATTGGAGGATTTTTTAAAAATACTCTTGCAATGGAAATTCTCTGTTTTTGTCCACCAGAAAGTTTTACTCCACGTTCCCCAACGTAAGTATCATACCCTTCATCAAGTCCCATTATATAGTCATGAATATTAGCATTTTTAGCTGCCTCAATAATTTCTTCATCAGAGGAGTTAAGCTTGCCATATCCAATGTTTTCTTTTACACTGCCAGCAAACATATATACATCTTGTTGTACAACACCAATAGAATTTCTAAGAGATTCAAGTGTAAGATCTCTTATGTCTTTTCCATCTATTGTAATGCTTCCGGAAGTTATGTCATAAAATCTTGGAAGAAGCGAACTAAGAGTAGTTTTCCCGCCTCCGGAAGGACCCACAAGTGCTATGTTTCTACCAGCCTTTATTTTTATGCTTATATCACTTAATACATTATGTTCGTCACCATAACTGAAAAATACATTTTTATATTCTATATTTCCTTTTACGTTGGTAAGAGTTATAGCATCTTTTTTGTCCACTATAACAGGTACTGTTTCTATAACTTCCATAAACCTCTGAAAACCTGCATATCCCTTTTGAAATAGTTCTGTAAAATTAATTAATATATCAATAGGGTTTATGAATATATTTATGTAAAGAGCATAGACCACAAGATCTGATACCTTTAAAGAACCATCAGTAATAAATAACGCTCCAGCTACTATTATTACCACATATAAAATTCCTTCAAAAAAAGTATTTCCCGCAATAAACTTACCCATTGCAGTATAACTTTCTACTTTAGAATCTAAGTAATCTTTATTTCGTTTATTAAATTTTTTCTTTTCTACTTCTTCATTAGCAAATGATTTTACAACTCTAATTCCTGACAAACTATCTTGTACAGTAGAGTTTATATTTGCTGTTTTTTCCCTGTTTTCTAAAAATATTTTCCTCATTTTCATATTTTGAAAGGTTGAAAAGAATATCATTATTAGAGTAACTCCTAACAAAATAAGGGTCATTTTCACATTTATAAATAATAATATTGTAAATGATCCTAATATTTTCAAAGCCGAAATAAATACATTTTCTGGGCCATGATGTGCAAGTTCTGAAATATCAAACAAATCTGATATTAGCTTGGACATCATTTCTCCAGTATTGTTCTCATCATAATAGGAAAATGGTAAACTTTGAAGATGACTAAATAAATCTCTTCTCATATTATTTTCCATTCTAGCTCCCATAATATGTCCCCAAGTAGCTATAAAATATTGGCAAAAATATTTTATCACATACATAAAAACCAATGCTATCCCAATAAAACCTATGGTGTGAAGAATAAATTGTTTATCTCTAATAAAAAAGTTTTTTGATAAATAACTAAGAATTACCGGAAAAGATATATCCACAGCAGAAACTACTAATGCACAAAACATATCTACAAAAAAAAGAAGCTTGTAAGGCTTGTAATAATTAATAAATTTTTTTAAAATGTCCATAATTTCACCCTTTCTGTTTTTATAAAAAAAATATAATAACACTTAAAATCATTAAATTCTATAAACTTAATTGTATCATATTAATTGACGTTATTATACTATTCCACATATCAAGTATTAAATTATATCCTGAGTCAATGTAGTATAAACGATTACCATGATTTTGTTTATTCAATTAGTTTAGACAATGATGAGATTGTACGAAGTACATAAAAAATAGACAACATTAAATTGTCTATTTTTTATATATTTACAAATTCCAGCAAGCCACCCTATGTCCATCACCTATATCTTTAAACTTAGGTTCTTCTTTTATGCATTTTTCTGTGCACTTAAAACATCTAGTATGGAAACCACATCCTGAAGGTGGATTAATTGGACTTGGCACATCCCCTGTTAATATTATTCTACTTTTCTTCTTAGTTGGATCTGGTATTGGAATAGCTGATAGTAATGCTTGTGAATAAGGATGTCTAGGTGCATTGTAAAGTATGTCTCCATCTGCAATTTCAACCATCTTTCCCAAATACATTACACCAACTCTTGTGCTTACATGTTTAACTACATTTAATCCATGCGCGATAAATAGATAAGTTAAATTAAATTCCTTTTGCAAATCATGAAGCAAATTTAGTACCTGTGCCTGTATTGAAACATCTAATGCAGATACTGGTTCATCACAAACTATAAGCTCTGGATTTAAAGAAAGAGCTCTTGCTATACCAACTCTTTGTCTTTGACCACCACTAAATTCATGAGGGTATCTATTCCTATGAAAACTAGCAAGTCCAACACAATTAAGTAATGATAAAACCCTTTTTTCTATATCCTCTTTTCTTTCTGTTTTGTTTACCTTCATTGGTTCAGCTATTATATCCCCAATGTTCATTCTTGGATTAAGAGAAGAATAGGGATCTTGAAAGATGATTTGAATATTTTTTCTCATGCTTTTTTGCTCTTTTTTTGATAGTTTAGCTATGTCATGTCCTTCAAAGATTACTTGTCCTGATGTTGGAGCCATCAAATTGACTATCATTCTACCAGTAGTTGATTTACCACAACCAGATTCACCAACGAGTCCTAAGGTTTCGCCCTTATAAATATTAAATGATAAACCATCAACCGCCTTAACAAAGCCTGTAGTTCTACCAAATACCCCTGATTTTACAGGAAAATATTTTTTTAAATTTTTGACCTCTAATAATGGTTCCATATTTACACCTTCCCTTCTGGTTTATCACTATATAGAAAGCAACGAACTTTTCTACCTTCATATTCCACAAGTTCCGGTTGTTTTTGCGTGCAAATGTCCATGCATTTACTACACCTATCACTAAAAGAACATCCCCTTGGCATATTTAGAGGATTAGGCACCATTCCAGGAATCATATATAACTCATCTACCTTTTCATCTACCTTGGGAATTGAGAGTAGCAGTCCTTCAGTATAGGGATGTAATGGTTTTGCAAAAAGCTGAAGTGAAGTTGCTTTTTCAACAATCTTACCACAATACATTACTACAACCTTATCTGCTGTCTCTGCAACTACTCCAAGATCATGTGTAATTAAAAGAATCGCGGTACTAAGTTTGTCTTTCAAATTTACAATTAGTTCCAGTATTTGAGCTTGTATAGTAACATCAAGAGCTGTTGTAGGTTCATCTGCAATAAGTAATTCCGGAGTACACGAAAGTGCAATAGCGATCATTACTCTTTGCCTCATACCACCACTTAATTGATGCGGATAATCATTTATTCTTTTCTCTGGAGTAGGAATACCTACAAGTTCAAGCATCTTAACTGCCTCAGCCATTGCCTCTCGTTTTTTTAACTTTCTATGTCTAATTATAGTTTCTGATATTTGCTTTCCTATAGTGTATACAGGATTTAGAGAAGTCATAGGTTCTTGAAATATCATAGATATTTCATTTCCCCTTATATTTTGCATTTCTTTTTTACTTTTCTTTAATAAATCCTCACCTTTAAATATAATTTCTCCGCCTATGATTTTTCCAGGTGGATTTGGTATAAGGCTCAAAATTGATAACGAAGTTACACTTTTGCCGCTTCCCGATTCACCAACAATTGCCAATATTTCACCTTTATCCACCTCGAAGTCAACCCCATCAACTGCATTTACAAGGCCGCCCTTAACTCTAAACTGAGTTTGTAAATTTTTAACTTCTAATAACATTATGTTATCCCCCTTACTGATGAAGCTTTGGATCCAAAGCATCTCGGAGTCCATCACCAAATAGATTAAAAGCAAGCACAGTTAGAGTTATAGCTATACCAGGAAAAAGTATTATATAAGGTGCATTATAAAAATACCCACGTCCTGCCCCTAACATACTTCCCCACTCTGCTTGTGGAGGTTGTACTCCTAGTCCCAAAAATCCAAGTGCCGCCGTATCTAAGATAGCATTAGATACTCCAAGAGTCGTGCGCACAATTATAGGTGAAATTACATTAGGCAATATGTGCTTAAATATTATAGCTGCATCACCATTTCCTATAACTCTTGCAGCTTGAACATATTCACTATCTTTAATTGATAGTATTGATCCTCTAACGATTCTTGCATATTCAGGAATCGTAACAATACTTATTGCAATTATAGCGTTGTCTATACCTTTACCTAATACACTCATAAATGCAATTGCGAGCAATAATGAAGGAAATGCAAGCATAATATCCATAAATCTCATAATTAACATGTCTATCTTACCACCATAATACCCTGCTAGAGACCCTACAAATATCCCTATAGATAATGCTATTGCAACGGCTGTAATACCAACTCTTAAAGAAATTTTAGTACCATCTATTATCCTACTTAGAATATCACGTCCCTGCTCATCTGTTCCAAACCAATGAGCACTAGATGGTTTTTGAAGACTTTGTGACAAATCCCCTATGTTTGGCTTGTAAGGCATTATTAATGGTCCAAAAATTGCAATGAATAGTAAAATTATTATTATTATAAGCCCTACTAAGGCTGCTTTATTTTTTTTAAGCATATACCATGCATTTCCAAATTTAGATTCTTCTTTAGGAGCTTGTGGCAATTTTGTTTCTTCATTCTCATTTATTGATTTAGTTTTCATTTATAACACTCCTTTAAGAATACTTGATTCTTGGATCTATAAACGCATAAATTATATCCACGATTAGATTAACAAGCACAAAAATTACTGCCATCATCATAACTGTACCTTGCACTACTGGATAATCTGTGACTAAAATTGCATCTACTACGTATTTACCAACTCCTGGCCATGAAAATACAGTTTCTGTTAATACTGCTCCACCTAATAATGATCCCAGTTGAAGTCCTATTACTGTTATAATTGGAATTAAAGCATTTTTAAGTGCATGTCCAAATATAACTGGTCTTTCTAACAGACCCTTTGCTCTAGCTGTCCTAATGTAGTCCTGTCTTACAACTTCAAGCATAGTGGAACGAGTCATTCTTGCAATAATAGCAGTGGATGCTGATCCAAGTGCTACCGCTGGCATAATTAGGTGTTTTAAAGCACTCAAAAATGCTGGCATATTACCTGTAGCTAAAGAATCTATTAAATAAAGACCTGTAATCTTAATTGGTTCAAGGCCTATATCTATTCTCCCAGAAACCGGCAACCAATGAAGTTGCACCCCAAAGATTAGTATAAAAATTAATCCTAACCAAAATATAGGCATAGATACACCTAGTAATGATATTATCATACAGATATAATCAATAATTGAATTTTGTTTAATTGCAGAAATAACTCCCATAATTATTCCGAAAATTGAAGCAAATATAACAGATGCCAATGCAAGTTCAATTGTAGCTGGAAAACGTGCCATTATTTCATCCCATACTGGAGTTTTTGACATAAGCGAATTACCCAAATTCCCGTGAAGTATGCCATTTAGGAAATCCCAATATTGAAAATAAATAGGTTTATTAAGTCCAAGTTGTTCTCTTAAAGCAATAATTTGATTTTGGGTTGCATGCTGTCCAAGTATTGTAGCGGCCGGATCTGTGGTAAACATGTGCATAACCAAAAAAACAAGTATTGATACCCCCAGCATAACAGGTATTAGTAAAAGCAATCGTTTAATAATATATTTAACCATGGTTACCTCCTCTTTAAATCTTAAAAAGTGGAATATCGCTTATTGCGGTATTCCACCTAGAATATTTTTAAATATACTTATTTATCTACACCACTAAAGAACACTGTTCCAGTTGGATGTATCTTAAACCCAGTAACCTTAGGTGAATATGCTGCAAGAGCCTGTGCATGTGATATTGGAAGCCATGGTGCATCCTTTGCAATTATCTCTTGAATTTGCTTGTAAACTTTATTTCTTGCTTCTCCATTTGGTAATTCTCTACCTTTTACAAGTAAAGCATCAACTGCAGGATTTGAATATTGAGCTGAATTCAAAGTAGACTTAATCTCTTTTGAGTCAACAAGCGAGAGGAAGTTATCTGCATCCCCATTATCACCTGTCCAACCATAAAGAAATATATCTCCTTCTCCATTAGCAAGTTTTGCTTTGTAATCAGTCCAATTGTAAGAATCTATTGTTGCAGTTACTCCAATTTTTGCTAAGTAGTTTTGAATTGATTCTGCAAGTTTTTGTCCACCAACTGTATTATAAGGTCTTGGATTAGAATAAGTAATAATCTTAACCTTTAAGTTTGATTTCCCAGCATCTTTAAGCATTTGTTTTGCTTTTGTTACATCATAATTATATGGCTGAACGCTCTTATCATAACCAGGCATAAATGATGGAAGCGGGCTGCTAGCTACACTTGAATATCCTTGATATAGATATTTAACTAATTCATCACGATTAATAGCATGAGAAATAGCTTCCCTAAGCTTAACATCATTAAATGGTGCTCTTGAGCAATTAAATCCCATATAATTAATATCCATTCCTTCAGTTTGGTATATTTTCATATTGCTAGATTTTAATTTTGCAATATCATTAGGGTCAACACCGTCAATTATATCTGTTCCACCAGTCATTAAATCACTTGCACGAACTGAATTTTCTTTTGTAAACTTAAATACTATGTTATCTGCCTTTGGTTTAGCTCCCCAATAGGTATCATTTTTCTTAAGTTTTATTGACTGATTTTTGTCCCATGATACAAAAGTATATGGTCCTGTACCAACCGGGTTTTCAACAAATTTAGTTCCATATTTTTTTGCTGCTGTTGGACTTACGATTGGAGCTGCAAGACACATAGCAAGATTTGCTAAAAAAGGAGTATATTTATTTTTAAGCGTAAATTTAACTGAATAATCTCCTGTTTTTTCAAGTTTAGCTACTGGTCCAAAAGTAAAAGATGCATAAGGCATATCATCTGTTGCCTTTGGAGGAAGTTGTCTTCCAACGCTATATATTACAGCATCAGCATTAAAAGGTGTTCCATCTTGGAACTTAACATTCTTTCTTAAGTTAAAGGTATATTCTTTTCCATCAGCACTAATTTTCCAATCCGTAGCAAGACTAGGTTCAATGTCAGTAGACCCTTCCTTGTATTTAAGCAAACCTTCATAAACATTAACTATAACCTTAGCTGACTCTCCATCATCTACATAAGCCGGATCTAGTCCTCTAGGATCAGCTCCTTGAGAATAAATTAATGTCTTTTTTACCGCAGTCTTGGTTGAACTTCCCGTGCAACCCGTAAGTGCTGCACTTAATACAAGCACCCCCGTTAGCATAATAGCAAGATATTTTCTTTTCATATTATTTGCCCCCCTAAAATGTATATCATTATTAAACTATCATAATAAGCATTGCCACTTTAATTGTTTGAATTTTTAAAAAACAGCAAGTTATTAATGATATGTATTCATTTAATTATTTAGCCTATTTTAGCATCATACAGTTTATAATGCAAGTTATATTTTATAAGGATCATTTTTTTATATATTATTCTTATATAAGGCTAATATATGCTACGGCTTATAATCTTATGAATTTTAGTTTTAAATTTATTTCATAAGTTATCGTTGATATGAATTAGATTCCAAGTTTATTTAATAATAATTAAATATCTATTAGAGCAATTGTATTTAAATATTTGCTAATTGAATCAAATTATATTGAAATTTGCTCAATATATTAATACCTAAGACAAAATATTAAGCAAAAACATGAAATACCTGTCGAATAAAGTTAGTAACAAATAAAACATAGATATAAATATAGGAGCTAAAATCATTTTGTATTAACGATTTTAGCTCCTATTAATTTTTGAATATTTATTTATGCCTTAATTAAATATTTAACCCTATTTCATTTGCAGTCCAAATAGCATTCATTATATTTGTGGCATTATTTGCATCTCCAACAATATATAAGTCAGCTATTTTGCCATTCATTTTATAAAATAATTCTCGATCTGATTTAAAACCAACTGCTAAAATCACAGTATCTGCTTTAATTTCCTTCTTACCAAATTTGTTATTAATTAATATTACCCCTTCATCAGTTACTTCTAATAAAGCAGTATTCGTAATCTTTTGTACTTTATTAATATTTAATAAATCAATTAACATTATTTTATTCATATGTGGGATAGGTTTACCTGAACTTAAAATGTCAGTAAAAGCTTCCACTATCGTTACTTTTTTGCCTTGCTGAGCAAGCCATAAAGCAGTCTCACAACCAACGAGTCCTCCACCTACCATAATTATATTTTTACCAACAACTTTAATACCATCTAGCACATCTGTTGCGGTCGAAACCTTATCTTTATTAATTCCAGGAACTTCATTTAACATTACTTCATTAGACCCTGTTGCTATAACAACCGCATCAGGTATTAATGTATCTATCATTTTCTCTGTCACTTTAGTATTCATTACTAAATTAACATCTAAAACCTTCATTTCGTTTTTGTACCAATCGAGCAGTCTTCTATCATCAAGCTTAAAATCTGGCTTTGAACCAGCTATAACGTGTCCTCCTAATTCATTAGTTTTTTCATAAAGAGTGACATTATGTCCTCGCATTTTAGATATTCTAGATACCTCCATACCTGCAAGTCCACCACCAATAACCATTATGTTTTTAGGCTTATTGGTAAGTTTTATTTCATAATACCTTTCCCGTCCTGTTGCTGGATTTACAGCGCAAGATAATGGTTTATTTTCAAAAGCTCTTCCAAGACATCCATCATGGCATCCAATACAAGGACGAATTCTTTCTTCTTGCCCTAATAAAGTTTTTCTAGGCCAATATGGATCTGCTAAAAGTCCTCTACCAAGAGATATCATATCTGCTTGATTATCTACTAAAGCTTTTTCTCCTATGCCAGGAGTATCCAATTTACCTGCTACGATAACAGGAATTTTTACCACTTTCTTTAATTGCTCCGTATACGGCAAATATAATCCATGTTTTTGATAAATAGGAGGATGAGACCAATACCAAGCGTCATATGTACCAACATCAGTATTTAATTCATCATATCCAGCTTCCTCTAGTATCTTTGCAGCTTCTAGACCCTCTTCTAGGTCTCGGCCTTTTTCTTCATAAGCCTCGCCTGGTAGTCCACCTTGTCTCCAATCTTTTATACAACTCTTTATACTATATCTTAAGCCAACAGGGAAATCCTGCCCTGCATTCTTCTTGATTTCATGAAGTATTTCAATAGGAAGCGTTAATCTACCTCTTAAATCTCCACCATACTTATCCGTCCTTTTATTAAATATTGCGAGCGTAAATTGATCTAACAAATAACCTTCGTGTACTGCATGTACCTCAATTCCATCGTAACCCGATGCTTTAGCAATCGCTGCAGCCTCACCAAATTTTTTTACTATCTTTTCTACTTCCTGCGTTGATAATTCTCTACATGTAACAGATGGATCCCAATAATTTGGAATTGCCGAAGCGGAAACTGGTTGTTTTGCCATTAAAATAGGAGCTCCACTTCTTCCAAATCCCATAGTCAACTGAAGAAATATCTTTGTTCCATAAGCATGTACTCTTTCAGTAAGTTCTGAAGATGTCTGAATAAATTTAGCTGGATTTCCAGTTGCGCAAGGGAAAGCTGGCATTATTGTTTTATCTATTTCATTTTCTACTTTAACTATACTTGTTATTATGAGTCCAGTTCCACCCTTAGCTCTTTCTACATAATAATCAATAGCTCTTTGATTAAATGCGCCATCATCTGAGATTAAGCCAAATGCTCCCATTGGTGCCATTGCAATTTTGTTTTTAATTTCAACATTTCCAATCTTAATTGTTTCAAACAGTTTGTTTTTTCTCATTTTCATTCCTCCATATTTTTAATATAGTTTTGCAAAATCTAATATTTTTACTTATGAACTTAAACTCTGCGTATAAAAATGTGACTTAACAATTGATAATCAACATAGTGTATTGAATAATTAATAGTGGTAAATTCATTTTACCACTATTATAATGTATATGTTTACATATCTTGAAATAATTAATTTTAATTACTCCTTATTTGTATTATTCATTAGTATATTATTGTAAATAATACTAATAAAAATTCCTTTTTTACCAAATATTTTCTATAGTGAAAGAGTAATGGGTGTTTACTCCTTCACTAATAGTGGAACGTTAAAAATAACAAAACAAAAGAACAAAATCTCCCTACGGTCGAGTAAAAACCCTTATGCCAAGCAAATATGATAATCTCATCGTCCTTTGATTATCATATTTGCATCACATTCTGGGCATAGAACAAT
>NZ_JAHLEC010000101.1 GCF_018861705.1 Clostridium psychrophilum
TGTTAGAAGAATAGCAAAAATAAACGTTTTTTTATTGAAAAACTTTTTCAACTCTTTTTACGGTGGAAGTTAACTCTGCAAAGTGGAAGTTACTTTTTCAATTCACCATTTGTACTTTCATTCATTAAACAACTAAGTGTTAAAAGACTTTCGCTTAAATGGACGTTCTCAACAATTATATCTTCGGGTACATCTAAATCCACAGGTGCAAAATTCCAGATACCTTTAACTCCATTTTCTACCATCATATTGCAAACTTTTTGAGCATTGTTTGATGACACGCAGATTACACCAATATTTATTGGAATAGCTTTAAGAAATCGCACTAACTCATCTATATCTATTACTTCAACATCTCTAATTTTTAATCCTATAAGTTTTGGATTAACATCAAAAATACCAGCTAAGTTAAATGCTAACCTTTCAAAATTAGTATAATTAGCAATCGCTTGTCCAATATTACCAGCACCTATAATAATCATTTTATATTCTTTTGCTAATCCCAATATACCATTAATTTCATTTAATAATTCTTTAACATTATAACCATATCCCTGTTGCCCAAAATCACCAAAACAATTTAAGTCCTGTCTAATCTGGGATGCCGTAAATCCAATTCTCTCACCTAACTCTTTTGAGGATATTCTATCTACATCAGTTCTTAAAAGATCCCTTAAATATCTATGGTATTTAGGCAATCTTCTAATAACTGCCATTGATATATTCTTTTTTCTTTCCACAATTTACACTCCTCTACGAATAACATAAATTTTATAATATCTATTTTAACACACTTTATAGATTAAAATTACTTTTTATATCAAATTTAATAGTTATTATGAAATTTTTACCATTTTAGTTTATTCTATACTACTAAAAAAAAATTATGATATATATATTCATTTTTTACTACAATAATATAAATATAAATAGTACAATAATATAAGAACAGACTTAAATTAATATTTTTAACCTATTAAAGTTCAATTTTTTTAATAGTTCGACAAGGTAGTATATTTTAAGTAAAATTATATTATCTTACTTTGAAACTTTTTTATAATTTTAATGTTACACGTCAGGGAAGGTGAAAACAATGATAGTTCTAAGTTGCAAAGATATTCACAAAAGTTATGGTATAGATGTTATTTTAGACAAAATAACCTTGAGTATAAATGATGGGGAACGGATTGGTTTTATTGGTCCCAATGGAGCAGGAAAATCTACACTTTTTAAAATACTCACATCTCAATTAGATTATGATAATGGTGAACTATTTATAGATAAGAATAAAAGAGTAGGTTACTTATCTCAAAATTTGTCACTAAATATAAATAACACTATTTACAAAGAAACACTTTCTGTATTCGATAATTTATTAAGCCTTGAAAAAAGTCTTAAGGATTTAGAAACAAAAATGAGCAAACCATACGATGCTTCAAAAGAAGATTATCAGAATAAAATAATAAAAGAGTATACATTAACTTCTGAGCTTTATAATAACAGGGGTGGTTACACATATAAAGCAAAAATTAATAGGATTCTCAAAGGACTAGGCTTTTTGGAAGAAGATTATGATAAACCTATAAACATATTAAGTGGGGGTCTAAAGACTCGGGTTGCGCTATGCAAGTTATTACTTAAAAACCCTGATGTTCTTTTACTCGATGAACCTACCAATCACCTAGACTTAGATGCCATAGAATGGTTAGAAGATTATTTGAAATCTTATAAAGGAACTATGTTCATAATATCCCATGATAGATTCTTTTTAGATGCTATAACAAATAAAACTTTTGAACTTATTAATGGTCATATAGATTCTTATAACGGCAATTATACAAATTTCATTGAATTGAAGAAAAAGAATTATGAAATTCAATTAAAAGCTTATAATTTGCAACAATCTGAAATCAAAAGACAAGAAGATATTATAACAAAGTACAAATCCTTTAATAGAGAAAAGAGTGTAAAAGCTGCAGAAAGTAGACAAAAATCTTTAGATAAAATGGACAGAATTGATTCTCCTACTAGAGACCCTAAGGAAACTAAAATTAAATTTGAAGCAGAAATCAAAAGTGGAAATGATGTTCTTCATATAGAAAACCTATCAAAACGGTTTGGAGATAATCTATTGTTTGAAAATTTAAATTTAGATGTAAAGAGATCTGAGAAAATCGCGCTTATTGGTGAAAATGGTCGAGGTAAAACTACTTTATTCAAAATAATAATGGATAAAATTCCAAGTGACACTGGTATAAAAATATTGGGTAAAAGTATTTTTGTAGGATATTATGATCAAGAACAATCTGATCTAAATCCAGAAAAAACTGTAATAGATGAAGTCTGGGATGCATTTCCTAAACTTACTACAACAGAACTTCGTACTGCACTAGCTGCATTTTTATTCATAGGTGAAGATGTATTTAAGGTTATCTCCACATTAAGTGGGGGAGAAAAGTGTAGAATTAACCTTCTAAAAATCATGTTATCTAAATCTAACTTTTTACTACTAGATGAACCAACAAATCATTTAGATATTATGTCTCGTGAAGCCTTAGAAGATTCAATACTAGCATATGACGGTACAGTTATTGTAATATCTCATGATAGATATTTTTTAAACAAAGTAATTCATAAAATACTTGAGTTAAATAAAGATGGACTCAAAGAATATCTAGGTAATTATACCTATTATATAGAAAAGAAGAAAAATCCTCTACGTTTTCAGGCAGAAGAGGAACACGAGGGTATGTCAAAAACACAAATTAATTATAATAAGAAAAAGAAACGTGATGAAAACAATCTAGAAAAGCAAAAAAAAATAGATTTCAAAACACTTGAAGACAAAATTTCATCTCTCGAACAAGAATTAGGAAAATTGAATAATGACCTTTGTCTTGAAGAAGTTTATTCAAGTCCTAGTCGAAGTGTTGAAACAAACAATCACATTTTAAGCACCAAAACAGAGCTGGAAACTCTTTATGCAAAGTGGGAAAATTTTTTAGCATAAATTTAATAAAAATCAATTTATGTTATAATGCTTTATCATCAAAATTTGTTAAATATTTTATTATAAACAAAAAAACTAAAAGAGCACAGTTTAACTATAAACTGTGCTCTTTTATATATTTGAATTTTATTTTTAACTTGAAGCTATTATAAATGTTTTAATTCAATAACCCTGCAATTGCTGTACCAATAAGTGTTACATCTTCAGCCTTAACGAACTCACAATATATACCCATTTTTTCATTAAGGCATTCCTTTACATAGTATTGGAGTTTGCTTTTAAAAAATTTAGATTTATAAAATGTAGACCCATCAGCCGTTATACATACTGGTAAACAGGGATTTTTTCCTGTTTTAGTTTTCAATATAACTGCTGCTAAATTTACCGCTACTAATTTTGCAGCTCTCTCGATAACTGCATCTATAATATAATATAATGTCTGCTTATCTTCTTTTCTATGCCCTTCATTTGTAGAATTACTATACTTTCCAAGAATATTACTGCTCAAATATGGGTACTCAATAAAATCATTGGCTTCCTTAGACGTAAGATTACTAATATTTTTTATTCTATTTGCAAATCCCGCTGAAAATAATCCTTCAGTTGTAGCTTTTCTTATTATTTCTAATATAAGACCACCCTGATACGCTCCTGATATCATTTTTTCAAATTTTTGGCTACCTGGATTTGCTGTAGTGTTATCAAATATTTCATCAATTTCACCCCTACAGGCTCCTTCATACCCGCCAGATTCAATATTAATTATTGTTGAACCTTCTTGATATGCCAAAGTTTCAGCTTTTTTAATATTCTTGTTTTTTTCTAGATAACAGGTATTTGTTCCTGTTCCTAGAATAAATCCTATGTTACTATCAAAGTCTCTATCTTGGTACTCCGCCTTTCCTCCAAGAAGTGTTGCAACAGTATCGTTAAGTAATACAATCTTCTTGTCTTCTTTATAACCCATATCTTTTAACGCTTTTAAAAGATCTTTTCCGATTTCCTCACCAACCATATCTCTTACTTTTACCTCTTTATTAAACTGAATAAGCCTGCCATCTTTATTGGGAAGTATTTCAGTTGGATATGAAAAACAAAATCCTATTTTATTGCTTCTGTGTATTACAGGTTTCAAATAGTTTACAACTGTTTTATAAAATTCTTCCTTACTAATTTCGCCATTTATGCCTGGCATATCATGTATTTTATATTCTTCTATTATTGGTTTTTTATTGCTATTAAAATTGACAATAGCAACTCTAAAATTTGTACCACCTGCATCCATTACAATAACAGGTTCTCCAACCGGTATTTCCCCTTCATCTCCAATATAAGTGCATAACATTTTTAGGGAACTGGGTTCATTATTTAGGCCTTTTTTCATATCTTCAATAAAATCGCTAGAACCCTCATTTATATTTATATCTTCATAATGCATTTTATGCTTTTTTAAAAATACGTCCACTTTTTCTTTCATAATATTCATAAATTATTCCTCCAAAATTAATTATATTTTAGTTAATCGCATACATCGCAATCAACTATGTAGTTACTGTTATATTAATATATCTAACACTCTCATTATAATTATACAGAATAAAGACAAAATCAACAACTTTATTCCGTAATTATAGTCTATATATGTCTAGAATTTGATATCATAAACATTACATAATGCTCTACCCAACATTTTAAATATTAAATTTGGCTACATAAAATATATTAACCGTCCCAATTGAAAGTTCTAAACATATAAAATAATATACTAATTCTTTTTCTGTTAAAAACAAACTGGATGCAAAACAATTATAATTGTATTTCATCCAGTTCTAATATATTAGTTATTTTCTGTTTGTCTTATTTACTTCTTTTATCTTATTTACTATATAGTCATAACCATTTTCACAATGTGGAATGATGCATGCTGAGCAGTCCTTAACACCATCGACAAACTTTCCATTCCCACCACACTGCGTAAGAAAATATAGTGGGCAATAACAAAATAAGCAATTAAACTTTTCATCATTTTTAACTACATGGCATGGGAAATATTCACATTCATTATTTCTAAAAAACTTATAATTATTACTCATTTAAAACTCCCTCATGTTAAATTTATCCAATTAATTTATATACAGCTTGTACTAAATATGTTAATACTATAATTATTAACATTGATAATACAACTTGAACTGTACCTTTATTAAGTGAAAAATAATATTTTTTCTTAAGTACCATATTGCCACGATGTACTACTTTAGGATGAGAATATATAATTTCCTCTTTCAAATAAGCAGCCATGCTTGTGATTAAAACAAAAACTGATAATATTCTTGTAATAGAGAAAAAGTTCTGATTCATTGAATAAGCTAAAATCATTGCTATAGGCACAATAATTCCTAACAACATTCCTAATTTACTACCTATTAACCTTGGCAGCGTCTTTACGTGCTTTTTCTTTTTTAGAGTTTTATAAGAATTTTTCTTTTTCATAATAACCCTTCTTTCTAAATTTTTAAGCAACTATTAAGGACATTATACCAAATTTTAAAATATTTGTTGATTAGCTTTTATAAAGGTATCAAAATTCTACCATATTAGATATATCCATGTCTTCTAATACCGTTTCCTCTGTAATAAAATCCTCTGGAAATTGTTTTTCCAAAACTTGTTTGAATTTGACCAGGTTTTCATTAGAAATTTCTACTTTTTTCGTCAACATATTTTTGCTCTTAATAAGCTTTTTTGATTTTAATTTATATATAGATTCATCCCCGACAATAACTATATTATTTTCATCATCAAATTTTAATTTACCAGTTGTATCACTACTTATTTTTATCTTTTCAAAATTGCTAACTGATTTTTTATCACTATTAATTTTAGCTACATTAAGATAAGCGCTTGTCTTGCTGTCCACATTATTTGTATCGTTGATCCAACTTCTAAATGCAATCATTTTACCATCTTTAGAAATTGCTCCATCATATATTTCTTCCTTAATATCAGTTGCCTCATAAATTTTATTGCCATTAAAATATAAATTTGCCTTTGGCAGTGGAAATGTATGAGGAGTATCACTATAAAGAATATTTTTTTCATCCATAGTAACATCCCTTATTGTACCTACACAAGATATTAAACTCACCTTGCTTTTTATATTATATACTGCATACCCAGATGATGACGGATCAATATGTCCTGTAATCAAAATGTTCTTATTATCTGTCCATTTAAGATCTATAATTTCTTGAACGCTTTTCCCATTTACAGTAATATCTGTAATACCTTTAGTTCTAACATTATAAACATTTATATGTGGAGGATATACAGCTTTTCCTTGATTAAAATCTCTAAAAACTAGTTTTGTTTTATCCGGAGAAATTTCTAATAGATCTTTTGATTTTGAATTATCACCTAAAGATTTAATCTGTCCATTTGTTTCATCATAAATGTAAATATTATTGTCTTTCTCAAATGCTATTTTTGTTAATTTCATATTAGTTACAATTTTATTTTTATTGGTTTTATTATTTTTATTTAAACAAGCCATCAATATAAATATGCTTAAGAACAAACATATTACTACAATGAGTGACTTAAAAATTATTTTTTTTGTTTTCTGATGGATAGTCATAACTTTGCTCCTCATCTAATTCGTAAGAATAAATATTATTTTAAATCATTGAAACTTAGACTATTATACTCTACTTATATTATGGTATCAACTGGAATTTATTATTTTTATCCATCAATATTTATACGCTCTTAGATATAGTATTTACATTACTTTTCTATGTTAATTTTAATTTTGTTTAGCTATTACAAATTGATCTATGCCATTAATATATAAAAAGCATCAGTTTAGTTCAACTAATGCTCTTTTTTATCTATTGTATGCTTATTTATTCGTTAAAACCTTCTTTTACCGCTTTAGAAATTATTTCATCATCTATTAAGTATGGTAATGTAATATGATCAGTATTAACATTTTCCTTGTTATAATCAATACTTGTTTCTATTGAGTGTGGGTTTCTAGCCCAAGCTCGCCTCGCCACTCCCCCCATAACATCCCAAGCAATTGAAGACTTTATAATATTATCTATTCTATTACTACCATCAAGTACAAGGCCAAACCCACCATTAATTGATTTACCTATACCTACCCCACCACCATTATGAAGCGCAATTAAACTCATTCCACGAGCAGCATTTCCTGCAAAACATTGAACAGACATGTCTGCCATTATGTTACTACCATCCTTTATATTAGATGTTTCTCTAAATGGAGAATCTGTCCCACTTACATCGTGATGATCACGTCCCAGCATTATAGGTCCTACTTCACCTAATCTCACCATATCATTAAACTTTAATGCAATGTCTATTCTCCCCTTAGCATCCTGATAAAGTATTCTTGCCTGCGTTCCAACTACTAATTTATTCTTTTCTGCATCCCTTATCCATATATAATTGTCTCTATCCTGACCACGTCTATTGGGATCAATACATTCCATAGCTGCCTTATCAGTTTTTACCAAATCATCATGATTTCCACTTAAACATACCCACCTAAATGGCCCATACCCATAGTCAAAAAGCATCGGCCCCATAATATCCTCTACATATGACGGAAATATAAAGCCATCTTTTTCATCAATTCCATTCTTAGATATTTCTATGGCTCCTGCATCATATACAGCTTTCATAAACGAATTACCATAATCAAAAAAATATGTTCCTCTCTCAACCATTATCTTAATTAACTCGAAATGTTTAACTAATGTTTTATCAACTAACTGTCTAAACTTCTTTCTATCTTTTTCAAGTAAAATCGTTCGCTGCTCAAAAGTGAGCCCTTGAGGTGCATATCCTCCATCATATGGTGCATGACAAGATGTTTGATCTGATAACAAATCTATCTTTATATTTTTATCTACTACATATTGAAGTAAATCTACTATATTACCATGATAAGCAATAGATATTTTTTCTTCATTTTTAACTTTTTCTGCAACAATTTTAAATATTTCTTCAAGATTATCAGACACTATAGTTACCCATCCTTGATCTAGTCTTGTTTTAATTCTTGAATAATCAACTTCAGCTATTATTCCAACCCCATTTGCAATCTCTATAGCTTTAGGTTGAGCTCCACTCATTCCACCAAGTCCAGAAGTTATAAATGTTTTACCTTTTAAATCCCCATCACTTGGTATTCCAAGTTTTAGTCTTCCTGCATTTAGTAAAGTATTAAAAGTCCCATGTACTATCCCCTGAGGTCCTATATACATCCATCCCCCTGCGGTCATCTGGCCATAATTTGCAACTCCAAGTTGAGTTACTATATGCCACTCCTTAGGATTATCAAACATTCCTATCATAAGGCCATTCGTTATAATTACTCTTGGCGCGTGCTCTGATGACTTAAAAAGCCCAAGTGGATGTCCTGACTCTAATACAAGAGTTTCATTTATAGTTAGATTCTCTAAATACTTTTTTATAAGTCTATACTGCATCCAATTTTGACATACTTGACCCGTTTCACCATAGGTAACTAATTCATAAGGATATAATGCTATATCTGAATCTAAATTGTTATCAATCATTACTTGAAATGCCTTACCCTCCAAGCAATTACCTTTGTATTCATTTATCGGTTTTCCATAAAGTTTCTCTTTTGGCTTAAACCGATATCCGTATATTCTTCCTTTTGTAATTAATTCATTCATAAATTCTGGTGCAAGTTTTGTATGATATTTTTCAGGAATATATCGGAGTGCATTTTCAAGTGCAAGTGCTGCCTTCTCTTTCGATAGGGTAAATCCTCTATTAGGCGCTCTTCTTACTCCGGTTACAAACTTAGGCATACTTGGTAATTCACCATCTAACTTAATAGTCATAGCTTGTTCAATGTCAAAATTGCTAATCATCTATCTACACCCCCTATGTACTAACACTATAGTGCTTTATAAATATCTAAAGTTTTATTGTTTTAATTCTATTTATATTTTATCTATTCTGCATTTATTCTTATATTCCTTCAATTTTTAATATATATAAGCTCTTTATAACAGAATTTTTTTATGCATAAATTAGAGTATATATAAATAAATCCCTTGCAATTTATTACATCATGATTAAAATATAAATGTGGAGGTAACACAACCACATTTGATGTGTTACCTCCACATTTAGTTTATTTTAAAAATATGTAACATGCTATCTTTCCCCAAGTTTTAAGTTTGGTATTGCATTAAGCGTTAGCGGAGAAACTCTTCCTTTAATAAATTCAAAATAAGCCGCACTTCCAATCATAGCTGCATTATCTGTGCACAATATCATTTCTGGGAACAAAACTTTTATATCTTGCTTTTGACCTTCTTCTGTCATTGTACTTCTAAGGCAAGAGTTCGATGCTACACCCCCTGCTATTGCTATTTTATCTACGCCTTTAATTCTGCATGCTTCTAAAGCATTTTCCACCAAGACACTAACTACAGCTTTTTGAAAAGATGCAGCCACATCTGGTACACAAATAGTTTCATTCTTCATTTTCATTTTATTCAAGTAATTTAGAACCGAAGATTTAACTCCACTAAATGAAAAATCTAAAGTGACATCATGAAATTTAGCTTTTGGAAACTTTATAGCATCTGCATTACCTTGTTTTGATATTTTATCTATTTTAGGTCCGCCAGGGTACCCGAGCCCTATTGCACGAGCTACCTTATCAAAAGCTTCTCCCGCCGCATCATCTCTAGTTTGAGCCATAACTTCAAAATCACCGTGGTCTTTCATATATACAATAAATGTATGTCCACCTGAAACTACCAAACACATAAATGGTGGTTCAAGTTCCTTATATTGAATGACATTAGCACTTATATGCCCTTCTATATGATTGACCCCCACTAATGGTTTTTTTGTTGCATATGCAAGTCCCTTAGCATATTGGACGCCTACAAGTAATGCCCCTACAAGCCCTGGTCCATAAGTTACTCCTATTGCATCTATGTCATCGAGTGTAACTCTAGCTTCATCTAATGCCTCCTGAACTACAGCACTTATTGCTTCTATATGTTTCCTAGATGCTACTTCTGGAACAACTCCTCCAAATTTTTCATGTATATCAATTTGTGATGCTATTATATTTGATAAAACTTCTCGTCCATTTACAACTACAGCTGCAGCTGTCTCATCGCAACTAGATTCAATTGCAAGTATTTTTATATCCTTATCCATTACTTTTACCACCTTTAATAAAGTTTATACAATTATCTCTTTAATAGAGATTTTCTTGATATTATATTTTAAAAATTTGTTAATAACACAGATTAATTATACTTTATTAACTTTAGCATATCAAATTATTATATTATTAAATAAGCGCAATCACTTGTTCTAAAGTTCGAACACTTGTTTTAAAGTGAAATCACTTATTTTAAATGTAGTAACAAAATGGTCTGTCCTTCTATGATATAATTATATATAAAGTACTGTTATAGAAAGTTTAATTATTACATCTAAAAATTATTAACCATAAATTCAATTTACAGTTTTTTTAAGGATACTTAATAATTATTAGACACTTAATATAGCTTCTAGGAGGAACACATGAGTAACACCTATGCAAAAGTCATAATAAAAGGCTCACCTATTTCGAAATCTAATTTTAAGCTTTTCAATAAAAATGGCAGAGCTATTTTGCCTTATAACTCTGGTAAATACTATGATAGATACGCATTATATGAAGAAGAAATCGCCTATCAATGTAGGATACAAAATTCAAGTACCTTTTTAACAGAATCTCTTATTGCTGTTTTGAAAGTATATTATAAAAGCATAAAAAGACATCCTGATACAAATAATATAACAAAAAGTATATTTGATGGTATCGAAAAAAGTGGACTTATAGTAAATGATGCACAAGTTACAAGACTCATCATCGAAGAGTTTTATGATTCAGTGAATCCAAGATTTGAATTAGAGCTCTTTGGTGAGAG
Source organism: Clostridium psychrophilum (assembly GCF_018861705.1). GTDB lineage: Bacteria > Bacillota > Clostridia > Clostridiales > Clostridiaceae > Clostridium_AD > Clostridium_AD psychrophilum. The sequence continues at coordinate 11,017 of NZ_JAHLEC010000101.1, forward strand.
TACATATGCAATGAAATATTCAATAGTTGAAAAAAAAGAAAAACAACAACCTATAAATTATGATCCACCATCAAATAAAAAAAACACCTTTGGCACTAAAGCCACTAAAATAACTAAAGCGAAGTCTGAATCTATTACTAAAAATACATCAAAATTCATATGTGAAATTTGTAAAAAACCTGTGTCAAAGGATGACTATATCTCTGCAAACAAAGGTAAAACTTCAATATGCAAAAGTTGTTTTAAAAAACTATTTTAAACCATATATAATTGCTGAATAATAAAATTCATGGACTATGCTTTCACTTCATAGTTGCAACTTTTTATGCGTTTTTAGAATATTCTGCATTTGTTATTCTAAAATACTGAAAACACGTAATATGCCCATATTCTGTGTTATAATACTATACAAAACATCTTTTAGAACAAAATTTTTTTACATAATAGACCAGCTAGTTAAAGTCAAGTGTAAATTTGCGAAAGTAGTTGTTAATTTCATTGCATAACAAAAAGACCATTGCATAACACGAACAATGGTAAATTTAGTAATT
>NZ_JAHLEC010000102.1 GCF_018861705.1 Clostridium psychrophilum
TTGTATATCCTCTTAAACGTGTAGATAACTCTAAAGTAAAAAGAAATGTTATTGATTATTCTAAGATAAACGGAGGTAAATAAAAATGTATAAAGCATATTGGGGAATGGAATTTAATCCTTTTGAAAAAAGTTTAAGTGAAAGAGATTTTTTTAAATCTGATGATTTTACGCAAGCGATATCAAGAATGGAACACCTTAAAAATATAAAAGGAATTGGACTTTTTACTGGGCTTCCAGGTACTGGTAAAACCTATACCTTAAGATGTTTCGTAAACAGCTTGAATCCAAATTTGTACAAGATTATTTACATCACGTTATCTACTGTTACAGTATTAGAATTTTATAAAGCAATAGCCTACGGCTTAGGCGTGGAGCCCTATTCAAAGAAAATCGATCTTTTTAAAGCCATACAAGAAAGGATAATTTCATTATCTAAAGATAAGAAGATTATACCCCTTATTATGATAGACGAGGCACAATACCTTAAAACAGATGTTTTAAATGACCTAAAGTTATTACTAAATTTCGATATGGACTCAAAAAACTATGCCATATTGATCCTTTCTGGACAACCGTTATTAAACAACATTTTATCAAAACAAATACATGATGCTTTAAAGCAGCGAATTGTAATTAACTATAATTATGAAGGTATATCTAAAGACGAAGTTAATGGATATATATCTTCGAGATTAAAACTTTGTGGCATAGTCGATGAGATCTTTAATGCTAATGCAGTAGAAGCTATTAATTCCTGTTGTAACGGGTCTACAAGGCTTCTTAATACCATTCTTGAGAAGAGTTTAATGATGGGATATCAGAAGGGTCTAAAAGTAATTGATACTGAAATTGTAATGAGTGTTCAAAATGAAATAAATCTTATATGAAATATGAAGGTTGGTTTAAATAAATGATTTTTGAATGTACAAATCAAACTAAACAGAAGAAAGAAACTTGGACTGGAAGAGTAACATCAATTATTAATTACGGAAGCCATTATGAAATAAAAATTGAGAGTCGTTCAGGCATTATGGTGTTGCTTGGGAAAACTACTTAAGGGAATTTTGGTGCCGATTGTCATTTAGCTGAATTAAAAGACAAGTTTTATAGCACTGAAAAGCTTTGCGGTGTTATGGGTAAAATTGATGCCATAATAGTTGCCTGTGCTTTAGCAGCGATAGCTGCCAAAATAGATTCAGTATAATTATATTAAATGATAAATTCAGTAAATTTATCACTTGGAGTAGCTATGCTACTCTTATATTTTATGGAGTTTTACTTTGAATCTAGGTTAATATAAAGTGTAAAATCCGGTTAAATTATTCTGTAAATAGGATAAATGAATGTGTGGTTTAATGATTCCACTGGATAAACTAATTTGTAAACGTTAGGATAAAACAAAGCGTAAATCAACACTTAAGTAGTACTTTAAGTATATCTAAATCCAGGATATAAAGTTTGCTCAAAGCCTTAGAATAAAACTCCACGGTAATCTTATTATTGATATAAAATGGTAACAAATTGTTAATAAGAAACAATTGATATTCAGCATGAGAACGCCAGATACCTAACATAAAAAACACCTCACAATCTAGTTGGTAATTAATACCATATTGTGAAGTTTTCAAATTTTACCAACTATGTCAAGTGATTTTTAATAAATATAAGAAAATTTTAACGATTTTGTTTGAAATTTTGGGGGGATAAATAAAATCATCCCTCCGGGATTGAGATATAGGGGGACTTAAGAGTTTCCGAATTCACTATATTTACTTAAGGGGGGATTCGATGTCAATACAAATTAGTTCATCTAATAATGCCAAAGGATTTCCACCACTTACAGCACCAGCTAATGTAAAAAAAGCATGGAGTGAAATGGTAGAGAAAATTCCTGTTGGACAAAGAGCACAATTTTCTCATAACATTATGGAATTAATGAGCGCAATGAATTCCAATAATGAAGGCTTAGAGGAAGAAATGAAAAATTCAAACTTCTCATATTCTAATTTTGAACAGCAAATGTCCAATATGGCTACTAATTTTAAAGGGAATGTTGGATTTACATCATCGTCAACAAATAGTTTTTTAACTGAGTTTGAAGAAAATTTAAGTAATAGTAAAGAAATTTAAAATGTATTTTTCATGCTAAGTATATCTAGGAATTAAAGGATTTTCATATTGTAATATCAGCAAGGTTTTTACATAGAGTATTATATAAAGGCTATAATAGCCATTAGTAAAATTTATTGCTTAACAAGCCTTGTAAATCAAGGTTATATGCAAATAAAGGTCGTATTATTTTCAATAAAATCATATGACCAAAAGAGGAAAGTTTACTTGCAATCTAACCTTGGATAGAAAAACACTCTACTACTTTACACTAACTTACCTTTTCGGGGGGATAGGCAAAAACACCCATTTTATGTCTTATATTGTATAACTATATTTTTCTAACATTATTACAGCTATTATTTTTTATAAATTTCTCCAGTTCTTTCTGCGTTGGTAAGCCTTTATTATCTCCTATATTAGTAACTTGTATTGCGCCTATAGCATTTCCTCTCTTAACCATTTCCATCAATGACAATCCTTCGAGTCTTGCACTTATAATTCCAACTGCAAAACCATCCCCTGCTCCTACAGTATCAATAACTTTGTCCACTTTAAATCCTTGAACAGTGTAACTTTCTTTTCCATCTCTTACATAAGCTCCTCTAGGGCCATCTTTTATTACAACTTGCTTAATTCCCATAGCTTTGTACTTATCAGCTATAGCATCTATATTATCTATACCTAATAAAATTTTAGCCTCTTCAACTCCTGGAAGTACCATATCCGCTTTACATGATAGATCATTAATAGTTTCTATCATAATCTCTTTACTTTCCCAAAGAGCTGGTCTTAAATTAGGATCAAAAGTAATGAATACATTATTTTCTTTTGCTCTTTCCATTAATCTATATGTTGCCTCTCTGCAGCTTTTAGATAAAGCTGGTGGTATACCTGTAACATGTACATGATCAATATCAGAAAAGTCAATAATGTCGATGTCCTTGGATGTTATATGTGAAAATGCAGACCCTTTTCTGTAATATGGTGCGTGTGGATCTCCTGATAAAACCTTACTCTTTAGCTGAATTCCTGTGCGATATACATCATCATATGTTATAAATTTAATTTCTATATTTTCTTTTCTTAAATCTTTTTCTATAAAATGCCCAAATGGATCATCACCTAAGCGTGCAATATATGTAGTTTGGTGTCCTAATCTTGACAAACCAATACATACATTCACTTCAGCTCCTGAAAGGGATCTTGTAAAATGCTCAACATCTTCTAATGCTCCTACAGTATCTGCAATTAGCAAAGCCATAGGTTCTCCAAATAAAATTACCTTACCCATATATATTCCCCTTTTAAATTTCTAATTTTTAAATATATAATTAAAGCCCATCTTAAAAAATAAAAAATCAGTATACTAGTCTATTTTGTCTAATACTGCGTGGTATGTTTCCTTTCCCTATAGCCAGACTACTACACATAAACATACCCTTTGGTGCAAAATATACTTTGCATTTTTAATTTGCTATTTCCTTTCATATTCCTAATATGCGAACCACTGTTTAAAAATGAAAATTAATATATCAATTTATTTATTTCTATATCTAATTGTTTTTTTGCTTCATCACCACAAGGATATTCTAATGCTAATAACAAATTTTTTGGTAATAGATCTAGAACAGCTTTCCACTCTATTACACCATCAGAAAGGTAGACTGTACTAGGCATATCTAAGCTGTTAACATCTTTTAGATGTATATATTCAACATAAGGAGCTAATTTCTTAGCATTTTCTAATGGACTCTCGTTCTGCCATACATAATTTCCAATATCAAAAGTTACCCCGATTTCTCCGCCTAAGCATTTGTACTCTTTTACAAAATCAATTATCTTATCTGCTTTACCATTTTCACTACTTTGATCATTTTCAACTAATAATCTAATACTATCTTTTTTACAGAGTTCATTCATATACAAGACATCTTCAGATTTTACTTTGTCATAGTCGCCAATTACAACTTTCACATGTCTACTTCCCATCATTTTAGCTTCTTTAAAGTATTTTTCCATGTCAGTAAGTTGTAATTGCTTGTTAATATACATATATTGTGGGACAGAATATAACACTGTTAAGGAAAGCTCCTTAGCCTTCTTTCCAACTTCCTCGGTTTCAATATTAATATTTTCAAAAAATTCTCTTCTAATTTCAACAATATTTATTTCTAATTCCTTACAAGTTTCCATCATTTTAATCTGCTTTATTCCCTTTTTATGATCACTCATAAAAACCAATGTGTTAAGAACTATATTTTCTTTTCTCATTATATAATCACTCCATTTCTATACGTTATATGCTTGTATTAAATTCCTACAGCGTTCTCTAGATACAATAAATTGTGCACCATTTTCTATTGCTAATTTAGATTGCTCCTCTGAAAGTACGGTACCAGCTCCTATAATAGCATTAGGGAATTCTTCTCTTAATTCCTTTATCAATTTTTCAGCATTATCAACGGAAAATGTGATTTCTAATACATCAATTCCTGATTCTATAAGAGTACGACAAAATAGTTTAGCTATTTCTGCATTTTCCTGCCTAACAACTGCAATCAATTTTCCTCTTAATGCCTCTTTTATTTCTATTTTATTCATAGTTTCCTCCCGTAAAAATTATATTTTATTAAAATCTATACTTTTTATGCTATTAGTAAAGCAGAGGAAAACCCTCTGCTAATGTAAAATTTTTAAATAAAAATAGGTATGAAAACAATACTTAAATTTGATACCTACTATTTTAAATTATTAATTGGGTAATGAATTGGTTTACCCTTAGCAAATCTCACAGACTCTTCTGCAACTTTTCGCTTAAGCTCTAAAGCTGACTCCTCTGAATACCATGCCATATGGGGTGTAACAATCAAATTTTTATTTTTGAAGATTTCCGAATCTGATCTCATTGGTTCCGATTCCATACAATCTAAACCTGCGCCAGCAATCTCTCCATGTTTCAAAGCTTCATCTAAGTCTTTTTCATTTACAATTCCACCCCTAGCTACATTTATAAGCACTGCACTCTTTTTCATTTTCTTGAAAATTTCTTTATTAAATAAATATTTATTTCCATCTGAAGGGCAATGAATGGAAATTATATCTGACTTTTCAATTAACTCATCAAATGCAACGGGAGTCACATAAGTATTATCTTTAGTTTGCACAAATAAAGGATCATATCCTATGATATTAAAACCTAAAGCTGCTGCTTTTTTAGCATAATTTCCTCCAATTCTTCCAATTCCAACTATGCCTACAGTTTGTTGGGATAATCTATGAACTGGAATAGATTTACTATAGTCCCATTTTACTATCTTAGTATATTCATTCATCGTAATAATTTTTCTTGCAAAAGCCAATGTTAATGCTAGTGCTTGATCTGCCACCTCATTCATACCATAATCAGGTACATTTCCAATCTGTATTCCATGTTTTGTAGCTGCTTTAACATCTACTGTATCTACTCCAACTCCGTATCTAACAACAAATTTTAATTCAGGTAATGCCTCCATTACTTTTTCTGTAATTTTAGCATACTGAACTATAAATATTTCAGCACCCTTACACAGCTCAATTATTTCATCCTCAGTTCTAGCATTTTTTAACTCACAACTTATTCCGGCATCTGAAAATATCTTTTTTTCAATATCTATGTTCTCATGATCACAATCTGTAATAATTACTTTCATAACTAGTCCCTCCTTATTTTACTAAATATCCACCATCTACTGGAATTATTACTCCATTTAAATAATTTGAAGCATCAGATGCTAAAAATACGCAAGGTCCTTTCATATCATCCTTTGTACCCCAACGATTAGCTGGAATTCTTTCGGTAATTGTCTTATTTCTAGGATTAGATGGATCTGTTAATGCTACATTCATTTCTGTATCCATATAACCTGGTGCAAGTGCATTAACATTTATTCCCTTTTCAGCCCATTCATTACATAATGCCTTTGTAAGTTGTGAGACAGCACCCTTTGATGCTGCATATGCAGGCACTGTATATCCACCAAAGAATGAAAGCATAGATGCTATATTTATTATTTTACCTTTTTTATTTTTCTCCAAATAATGTCTTCCAGCTAATTGACATAATGCAAAAACTGCATTTAAATTGACGTTCATTACAAAGTTCCAATCATCCATTGGAAAATCTTCACATTTATGACGACGTTGAACACCAGCTCCGTTTACTAAAATATCTAAAGTTCCTAATATTTCAATAGCATTATTAAACCCTTCTTCTCTCTCTTTTTCATCTATAACATTTATTATTACTCCATGACATTTAAAACCTTTTTTAACCATTTCCATTGCAACTTCTTTTACCTTAGGATTAACATCTAAAAGGCATACCTCAGCCCCGGCTTCCATAAGTCCTTCAGCCATCCCTAGGCTAAGACCTTGTGCCGCTCCTGTTACAATTGCTTTCTTTCCTGTTAAATCACAATAATTCATATATATCTCTCCTTTTTAATTTTAAGCATGTGTATCTTAATCCTTACATAAAAATACATATTAAAATTACATATGCATAATAATTTTCTTTATCTTCTCTTTCGCATCTAATAAAATCCTACAAATTCTTACTAAGTTCTCTCCATTCATTTTGTTACTTGGTGCAGATACACTCATTGCATACATAGGCTCTCCCTTATAATTAGGAATACTTACTGCCACACAAGATAATCCCAGTTCTCTCTCCTCATTGTCAATCGCATATCCACGCATTCTAATAATTTCAATTTCTTTAATTAATACATCTAAATCTCTAATGGTTTTAGGAGTATATGGAATCACCTCTGCCTTATTCCAGATTTCTTTAACTTCTTCTTCTGGTAATTCTACTAAAATAGATTTCCCTACAGCTGTGGAAGTTAAAGGTAGTTCCATACCTATATAAGAACCCATAGCAACTACACCTGAAGTTGGTAGAATCTTATCAATATACCTTACATTTGTTTCAACACGTTCAATAAAATGGACTGTTTCTTTGCAATCGTCAGATATTTTTTGTAAATATGGATGAACCAACTTGATCATATTATTTTGGGCTAGTACTGAATTGCCTATAACTAATAACTTATATGTCAAGAAATACTTTCCATTTTCGTCCATTTGTGCTGCATACCCTAATTTAACTAGTGTTGTCAACATTCTAAAAACGGATGTAGTGTTAATACCGCTAATAGTACTTATTTCTCTTACTCCAATAAATTTATTTTCTGATAATATTTCTATAATTTTAAAAGCTTTCACTACTGATAGTACTATATCTTTACTCATTAGTTTATCCTCCAAACACATTTTTTATATTTAATACATCTTTATAATAGTACACTATTTAATGCATTTAAAAGATTTCTATTACACAAGTCCCAATAATTTAGGTATAAATAGTGAAATTGCCGGAATAAATGTTATTACTAACAAAAGACCCACTTCAGCTGCGAAATACGGTAACAATCGCCTTATAACATTTTCTATTTTAAGATTAGCTACCTTACATCCTGTAAATAATATTGGCCCTACAGGCGGTGTTATTGTTCCTACACAGAAATTAAATACCATAATTACACCAAAATGAATTACATTATATCCTAAGCCTTGAGCAATAGGTAAAAATATGGGTGTAAAAATTAATATAGCTGGTGTAGGATCCATTATGCATCCCATAAATAACATAATTGTATTTATCATCAACATAATTAATACTTTATTATCTGTAATACCCATTAAACTATTTGCAATTAAAGTAGGAATTTCAGTAAATGACATAATCCAACTTAATATTGCTGAAACACCTATCAAAAATATAATCATACCTGTTGTCTTAGCTGATTCAAGAAATACCCTGTATAAATCTTTTAGCGTTAAACTTCTATAACAAGCGGATAAAATCAAAGCATAAACGACAGATACACAGCTTGCTTCTGTAGGTGTAAAAATTCCTCCTAAAATACCGCCTACAATAATTACTATTAAAAATAATGCTGGTATTGCTTCTATAAAAGTTTTAAACTTTGCTTTTACACCACTAATTGGACTAGGCTTATATCCCAATTTTTTTGCACCTATATAAGCAATAATCATACAGATTAATCCCCAGAGAATTCCCGGAATATATCCAGCCATAAATAATGCTGCAATAGAAGCTCCACCACTTGCCAATGAATAAACAATAAATGTATTACTTGGTGGAATCAACATTCCACATGGTGCTGATGCAATATTAACTGCAGCTGAGTAAGCCGGATCATAATTTTCTTCCTTTTCCAAAGGGCCTACGACACCACCTATTGCAGCCGCTGCAGCTACGCCTGACCCACTTATAGCACCAAAGAACATATTCGCAACTACATTAGTCAATGCTAATGCACCAGGTATTGAACCAATTAATGTTTTAGCAAAATTTATAAGTTTCTTAGCTATTCCACCATTATTCATTATGCTTCCAGATAATATAAAAAATGGAATAGCCAGTAAGGAGAATGAATCTATACCCGTATATAACCGTTGTGCTGACGTAATTGCAACTTTATCAGGTGCTAAAACTACAAATATTGCTAATACTGCTCCAACACCCATACTAATACTTATAGGAACTCCAAGTGAAAGAAGAACAACACAGGTAATAAGTATTACCAGTCCAACTTGAAAAGCAAAATATGTCATAATTATTTTTCTCTCCTTTATTTTTTCAATAAATTTTTAATATCTTCTATCATATAGTTAATACTGTAAAAAATTGTAAACATTCCGCAGATTGGAAGGGCTATATAAATTTGGCCTGTTGTTATACTTGCTATAGACGAATTAGTCTGTGACCATCCATTAATTACGGCACTATATCCTCCTAATAATAAAACAAAAACTGCAAATGAACATATTATAATTTGTGAAAATAAGCTTAAAATTATCTTTACCTTTGGACTTGTTCTATCCACTATAACTCCAATATTCATATGTCCCCCATGCTCACCAAACAGATAGGCAGCTGATATAAGCACTAACCATACAAAAGCAATTTTAGATAATTCTTCTGTAATAGCACTTGGATTCTTTAAAACATATCTAGAGAATACCTGCCACGATACTGTACCTGTTAAACCAACAAACAATGTAACAGATATCAATTCAAGTAACTTATCTATGCTATTTTTTACTTTTTTCATATATAATCACTCCTGATGTTTTTCTCCTTATTTATACTGTGCGGCTGTATCTTGAATTTTTTTATAAATTTTCTTTGTTACATCTGAGTTGATTTTTGCCTCTGTAAGTGGTCTAACTGATTTTTGGAATGGAGCTATATCAACATTAGTTGTAATTTTTGCACCCTTTTTCTTTGCTGATGCTAGTGATGTGTCAACTGCTACTTTGAATTCATTATATTCACTATTTACTGCTATTTTCATATTGTCATTAAATATTGTTTTTACACTATCTGGGAATGAATCCCATACACCCTGGTTTATTACCAACATATCTGGTTGCATTAAATGTTTTGTATAACTATAGTAAGGAGCTACTTCATTTTGTAATAAATTATTAAATATTAATTCATTATTTTCTGCTCCATCTAACACCTTTGTCTGAATAGCTGTATAAACATCACCTTGTCCCATTGAAACTCCTGTACCACCCATAAGTTTAATCATTTGCATATTAGTGTCTGACTGCATTACACGTATTTTCTTTCCTTTAAGGTCTTCTGGTTTTGTAACAGGCCCATATGATGTATATATATTACGAACGCCACCATGGAAAGCACACAATACTTTTACTTGTTGACCTTTTAATGAATTATATAAATCACCAACCACATTTGGATCGTTTACTATTGCTTTTTGATGTTCTACACTAGAAAATACATATGGTAAATTAAATACTGAAAAATCTTGATTCCATCCCTCTAATAAAGAGTTTGCAACTATAGACATAGCAACTGTTCCTGATTGTACCATTTCTAACGTTTCCTTTTGTGAACCTAAAAGTTCTTTTGGATAAATCTCAATATCATATGCTCCATTGGTTTTTTTCTTTATTGTATCAGCAAAGGCTTTCATAGCTAAATATTGTGGATTTTTTTCATCCTGATTAAATGCTAATTTTAAAACTGTTGGACCTTTTTTTGTAGCATTAGTTTGTGATGTTGCACCTTTTCCACATCCAGTTAAACCTAGTGTAGTGGCAAAAACTCCACATATAATAATTGATAAAATTTTCTTTCTCATTTTTAAATCCCCCTCAATTAAATATTTACCTTAATTGATCCATTGTAAGATTGTCCATATCATCAAAATCTTGATTCTCTCCACACATTCCCCAAATAAACGTATATCTTTTAGTACCAACACCCGAATGAATTGACCAACTTGGAGAAATTACAGCCTGCTCATTCTTCAATACAATATGTCTTGTCTCATTTGGTTGCCCCATCATGTGAAAAACCCTTGTATTTTCATCCATGTCAAAATAAAAATATACTTCCATTCTTCTCTCATGAGTATGACTTGGCATCGTATTCCATGCACTCCCATCAGCTAATTCTGTCATTCCCATTGCAAGTTGGCATGTCTGTAAAATATCTGGGTGTAAATATTGATTTAATTGTCTTTTATTTATTAGCTCTGTACTTCCCAATTTTATATGATTTGCATCATCATACCCAACTTTCCTTGTTGGATAAGTCTTATGAGCAGGGCATGAATTAATATAAAATTTAGCGGGATTACTAGAATTTTTTGATTCAAAAGTAACATCCTTTGACCCTTTCCCTATATAAATAGCATCATAATGATTAATATCATATTTCACACCATCTATAGTAACTAATCCATTGCCACCTATATTAATTGTTCCAAGCTCTCTTCTTTCAAGAAAATATGCTGATCTAAGTTCATCTCCAGCTTCTAATTTTAAAATTTTATCAACTGGCATTGCTCCACCAAAAATTATCCTATCTACATGGCTATATGCCAACTCCACTTGATTTTTTATAAATATATGTTCTTTTAAAAAGTATTTTCTAAGAGAATTTGTTGTATAATTCTTTGAATCCTCAGGATGATTTGCATAATATACTTTCATATTTTCACTCCCATTTATAATTTGATAGTGTTAACACTATCTTTGTTTTGTTTATTTAAGACCCTGCAATTGCAAGGATTGTAGCTGTTTTTAAGAAAAAAAACAATGACCCCCTCTTTCTGGTATAATTGTTGTATCTAACTCAACAAAAATTCCCGAAA
>NZ_JAHLEC010000103.1 GCF_018861705.1 Clostridium psychrophilum
AAGGAATGTTAAATTTAATTAACATATTCCTTTATCCTTTTTATATTTTAAGGGTTACTTAAATTTGCAAGTTACTTATATTATTAGGATATATTAAACTACACGTCTACAGATATACTGCAAAGACAAAATATTTATATGCTAACAAGAAATTTTGGTATAAGGAGATAGATTCCTTAAATCAATCAATTAAAGAATATGGCAGAGGAATATCATATTATAGTTGGTTAACTGAAAGAGATATAGCCGACCGTATTACAATATTAAAAAAGAAAATAAAAGTGGATCGAATGAATCTTGAAAAATCAGAAGAATAAAATCTATTATTAGAAATAAACCTTTTAAAAAATGAGGAGGTTGTCTTATGATTTTGCCAACACATATAGTTACTGCGGGGGGGCTTATTACAAATGATAAAAATGAAATTTTACTTGTTAAAAATTCGTGCAAAGGATGGGAATATCCAGGCGGAATTGTTGAAACAGGTGAAACGGTACCCCAAGGATTAATTAGAGAAATAAAGGGAGAAACTGGTGTTAATGTAGAGATAATTAATATTGTTGGAATTTATTCAAATACGAAAATGAAAAAAGGCTGTAACGGGGTTGAAGAGATACCGGCAATTGTCAATATAGATTTTATTTGTAAGTACATATCAGGTGATTTAACGACCAGTGATGAAAGTGCCGAAGTAAAATGGTACTCCAAGGAGGAAGCCTTAAAAAAAGTAAATCCAAAACAGCAATATAGATTTAGAAAAGAATTAGATTATAAATTAGAATTTAACTATGTAGGGTTCTATGTAAATTCTCATAATGAAATTGAGGTACATGAAGAATATACGTTGACAGATAAAATTGAAGAGATATTAAGGTCATAATATTCTTATATGTTGACACAAATCCCTCACATCTAGCGATGTGGGGGGAAATTCTATTAAAGATATTAATATCTACAAATGTCGCGGAAAACCAATTTCACGGCATTTGTTTTATTTAAATCCTATTATAGTATAACTATGATAATAGTACATTGACAGTAATAGTAATATGATGTATATTTTAAATATGGAGGTGACGGGATGGCCGATAATAAAATGTCCTCTGATTTACTCAGAGGACATACGAATACAATTATTTTAAAATTATTGATGAGTAGTGATAAATATGGGTATGAAATATCGAAATTGATACATTCAGATTCTGGTGGTGAGTATGAACTTAAAGAGGCTACCATGTATTCAAGCCTTAAGAGACTCGATAATGATGATGATATAACTTCATATTGGGGAGATGAGACCCAAGGTGGAAGGAGAAAGTATTATAAAATCACCGAAAAAGGGAAAGAGACATATCTCCAAAATAAAATAAATTGGGAAAATGCTAAACGTATTTTAGATAAATTATTATAAGTGGAAGGAGGCAATAACAATGAATGATAAATTAATGAAATTTCTAGATGGAGTGTTTTTACCTTATGAGAATTTGCAACCTGTTAAAGAATTGAAAGAAGAGTTATCAAATGATTTACAAGAAAAGTTGAGTGATTTGAAGAATCAGGGTTACGATGAGGTCACTGCTTATAACATGACTATCGAGTCCATTGGAGATGTATCAGAACTAATAGAAAGTATTGCTACAAAGTCAAAACAGTTACAGCAGATGGTAAATAAGGATTTTTCTAATATTAACCTTCAGAATTCTGATTTTAAAGGTGTTAAAGTACATGATGGGAAGTTTAATGGTAGTGCCCTTAAAGAATCAGACTTCAGCAATTCAGATTTAAGTAATAGCTCCTTTAAATGTAGCGATTTACAAATTACGAATTTTAAAAATGTAACTTTACATGATGGAAGCTTTAACAGCAGTGGCCTTAAAGGATCGGATTTTAGTGGCTCAGATTTAACTAACACCTCCTTTAAAGGTTGCAATTTGACTAATGTAATATTTGATGGTGCTAATCTTACCGGAGCAAAATTAATTCAGGTTAGTCTGAGATATACGAGTCTTAAAAGCTGTATCTTTGATTATACAGATTTTAGCAATTCAGATTTGTACGACGTGTGTTTTGATAATCAAACACTTAGGGGGACTATTTTTAGCAGTGCGAGTTTAAAAGGAACATCTTTTAAAAATGTTATTTTTAGAAATGTTTATTTTAAAAACGCTGAGGTAAAAAAAACAATTTTTGACGGCGCTACAATGGATAAGTTAACTTATGCTGTTTTAAAAGGTAGCAAAGCAAACTTGACTAATGTAACAGTAATTTAAGGGGTAAAATCATGATAAAAATAATTTAGTATATTTAACGTACTTTTTAAATAAGCATATATTTTGGAGCAGTTACTGGAGAAATGAGATCTTTTATAGAAAGATTTATGTTCCCGTATTTAGTTTATGATGCATCCTATTCAAGTCTTTTTGGAAAGAAAATACCAACTGGATTTATCTATACTATGAATGTAAATAATGAGCAAATGAAAGCTGTAGGATATGAACAAGGACTTTCATTTGTAGAAAAATCTATGGAAAGACTTTTTGGATCTTTTGAATCATTGTTCGTAAATGATACATATCAGTTTAATGATTATTCAAAATATGTTGTAACATGTTTTGATGAAAAGAAAAAAGCACAAGTTAGAGAAAATCAGTTCCCAATAGATTGTAAAAAAGTATTTAATATAGGAGTAAGCTTTGTTAAACAAACTATCTTACTTCTACGTTCCATTAAAATTACATCTAACCATTTTTTATTTCTCATTTTAGCAATTCTTTCTCTTATTCCAATTTCTCTAAATCCACATTTTTTATGTAATGAAATACTTGCAGTATTTTTTCTGATAATCCCCAAATACAAACTCTAGAACCCGTTTTCTTCTGACAGTTTGATTAAACTTGTGAGTAGAGTCGTTCCTATTCCTTGACCTTTATATTTTTCACTAATATAAATGCTTACCTCTGCTACCTGTTTCCAATCAGATTTTTTCATTTTCTCAATTTTGTAATCCATATTTATTTAAGTCTCCTTTGCTTATTTTAATTAACTATTAGCGGATTAAAACCTGAAGAACGTACTGAAAAGAAATGGAAAGAAGTAGTGTATAAATATGTAAAAGATGCAGGCAACTATAAATATCTTGGTTTAGATACTGGCGACTTAAGTATGTTTTAAACATAAATATGATGGGTAAATACAAATGTAATGGAATATATAATTTCACGACATTTGTTATATTTGGGTTTATTTTATCAAAAAAATTTATAGTATTATTAATAACAATATGTTTTAATTTTTAATACCTATATTTATTGTTATAATCAATAGCAACTTTAACCAATTGTTTATAGCTATTTATTTTCTTTCTATTTGAATTGTATTTGTTAACGTGTTACTATCTCTAATCTAAGTTCTATGCAATATTCTGTCAATAGTTTAAATTTACTGTTGTAAATTTACTTAATATGTATTATTATATAAATTCAGGGTTTTTATAGGGGGTAAAGTTATGAATAAAAATATAGAAGTACTTAGAAGTAATTTAGAAATGTTAATAATGGAAAGTCATAGTTTAACTGATAGTAAAGTCATCGTTGTAAGTCAACAACTGGACAAGCTTATTGTTAAACAACAGTTATATGATATTCAAATTTCGAATTAATGATATCTCATCTAAATTCTTTTGAAAGTTATTTTTGCATTAAATTATACATGAAGTATTTACTTATTTTAAATTCTAAATTTCAGATGTAACTAGTTAGAAAACATACAATATAATTAAACGGTTTATTGCATAATCTCTCTAATATACCATATTCTCAATTAGATACCTTTTATACAGTGAAAATAGTATATACTTATATATGTTAAGGAAACTATGGGGGTATAGGATAGTTATATGTAAAACACAAATGCCATGAAATATAATAAAATAAATATTTTGATTTTTAATATCTATATTTAAAATTTATGCCTAAGTTTGAATCATTCACTAATATTTCCTCTTCGTAGGTATGCCTTATCATTATAAGAAAAATCATGTAATAACGTGAAGAGAGGTAAAAATGAATAATAATGACAAACATACTATGGGCTCAGATCGAATTATACTATCTACAATAGCAGTTATAACATTAGTTTTATTTGTAATTGTAAGCTTACCTAGTGTGATACTTACAATAGTTCTAACACTCGTACTTATAAACACAAAGAAAGTTAAAAAAATATATTTTTGTATTGCCAGTTTTGTATTAGCAGTACTCGTAAATTTAAAAATTAATTTTATGCAAAAATATTTAGTACATTCAATAAAATTTCTAAATACTATATTAGATGCTACAATACATAAAAAAACTTCAACTTTATCTACACTTTATAAAAATTACATATTAAATATTAATATAGTTTGGCAATTGCTAATAGCTTTAATTTTAAGCAGTATATTTGCAGAAATTTATTATATAAAAAGACAAAAAGAGAAGAAAAGTAAAAGTAAAACAGAGAAAAGAAAAGAAAATGAACCTGTTTTAGAGAAAAAGAAATTTACAAAAATAGATTTAGATAAAACTATACCATTAACAGCTGTAAAGCCTTATGATATAAAACCCACAGAAGATAACTCTAAAGGAGATTAGTGATTAGATAAGTAGTTTATAGGTACTAACCTTATAACCGTTTCACTTACAAAAACGGCTACTATTGATGAGACAGATTTAAATGAACTTAAATCTAAACCAGGCATCAAGGCAATTTTTCAAGAGATATCATCGAGTAATATAAATGTAAAAGCTGGAACTAAAACAAGCACTACAACACTAAGTAATGATATCAGGGGCCTACCGATTTACTGGTAGGCCCCTGAGGTATTTATACTGATTTTACATTACATACTAAAGACTGTGCGTAAATCATTGTCACTTTTATTATTTATAGCAATTTGCGATTAAAGTATATAAGTTATAAATTTCAGCAGTGCATATGAAAAATGAATAATATTAATTTTTGAGTGCCAACGGAGCCCAAGATAACAACATAGAGAACGATTGTTTGATTTGTTTACAATTTGTTCGATATTTCGGCACAGTATAGACATGCTGTAGATATAATATAATTCTTATGTAAAGATATGAAATACGTACATGAGTAAATTCAAAAAATGTTGAAACATTTAGTGATGCTCATTGAGTAATTGAGTAATACTATTTAACATTACAATAACAAAGCTACAAGTTATCACTATGAGGAGGGGTATTTTTAATGTTTAAAGAAAACATTTATATAAATGAAACTAATAAGCTAATGAAATTTTCAAGTCTAATTCAAAAAAATTATTGTATTTCATTTGGTATTTTATTTTTAATTATGGCAATATTAAATCTTATTTTTCATATCATATTAGTCCAATATACAGGCTATATCTTTTTAATTTCGTTTACAAGTTTTACAGCAATAACTGATATACGTAGAGATGTAAATAAAGTTGAATTTTTAACTGTGGCTATACCTTACATTGTTTTTGTTTTCACTATTTTTATTTTTGGTAATACTATTTGGCATTATGTATTGAAATGGGAAATGAGTAGAGCAATTACTTTTAATCTTAATAGCCTATTTGTTAATATACCTTTTAATAATGCTTCTATTACAAGAATATTCAAGTCTACTTGGTTTACTGCATATATGAAACTAGTTTATACTAATGGTTTTGCAATGTCAGTTCTTATTCCATTCTATAGAGCGGCACTATCAATTGATTTTAAGAAGATGCTAAGATATACTTTGTCAGCGCATATATTTCAGGTGTTTTTAATTACCCCATTTTACGTTACTTTTTACCTCCAAAATGTTTGGTTTGTTTATGGACATGCTGATCCTCTTGCACGCAATATGTCTCATGCTGAGGCAGCACAAAGTACTTTGAATGGATTACCATCGATGCATACGTCCATAGCTTTTGCCATGTTTCTTTTGGTGATTAGAGAGCATAATACTATATTCAAATGGGTGTGGGGATTTTTCTGCTTAAGTGTCATTTATTCCACAATGTACTTGGAGATTCACTGGGTTGTAGATGTAATAGCAGGTTTGATATTTGGATTTTTAATTGTGAAGTTGGTAGATTTCGTGTTGTTTAAAATGAATAATGTATTTTCTCGTAAGTTTAATAATGACGTGCAAAGTACGTATTATTGAAAGCAGAGGATAATATTCGTATGGCTATTATAAAACTGTACTTAAATGGTGTTATCTGTATATTTTAGGTACTGGTTCTACACCATCCCCATACTCTTGTACATTTTCTATGTATAAATTTTTATTAGTTCCTGTAACTGTAAATACAACAGGAATATCCCTTGAGCTTGAAACTGACTTCCTATTTGCATCAAGTACATCAAAATCATATTTCATATATACATATACCTTTCCATTAATTTTATGTTGATTGATTTCGGTTAACCTTAAAGAAAGTTTTATAGGCTTTTTGCACTCGAAATCCTTGTATGCACTATAGCTATTTGACTTATTGTATACATCTTTAGACATATGTTTTGCAATATCAGAATCGTATCCTTTTGAACTTGTATAAGCTTTATTTACTAAATCATTTATATCAACATATTTGTTGTGATTATAGCTTACATAATTATATAAGACAATAACAACTACTATTATCGCTATTATTGATATTATTGAATAATTTCTTATATTATCTATTTCATCATCATGCATTTTATTATACCTCCAAATTATTTGAGCTTGAGTATATAGTATCATAATAATGAACTATTTAAGGAATGTTAAAAACATAATAAAGGGGGAAAAGCCAACTGAACCAACAATTTATTAGTTATTTGATTTGCAGAGCTGAATATTAACAAATAATATGGCATGGATTTGTATATGGTGCATCAGAAGCATTGTATCAATATTATTGTTTGAACGAAAAAAATATTGATTACTGTAATAATATTAAAAATGGCTGCTGTTTGGTCTTTGGTTGCTTTTTTTCTTCAACAGTTATCATGAATGTAGTTATGAAAGATTGAAGAATATAGTCGTTAATATTGCAGCGACCCAGGAGATGATTTAATAACATAACTTCTGAGGAAAAATTATTATTAAAAGGATGGATTTAAAATACAACTATTTGGTTATGTGATTAAAAATCTTATAGAGGCACGAATACTTTCAAATAAATAAAACATATTCAATTGCAATTTAGAATGATATAATATAGAAATGAGGTGATATTTATGGATGAGAATAAAATGTTTGATCTATTAGAAAAAATATATATTGAGGTTCAAGAAACTAAAAAAGAGGTTAAAATTCATACTGATAAATTTAATAATGTTGATAATAGACTTGAAGGTCTTGAAAATGAGATTAAAAAATTAGGTGCAAGAATAGACGGAGAACTCATTCCTACAAGTGATGCTCTTTTGGACGGATATAAAGGTGATTCTGAACATATAACGATTATTGATGATAAAATAGACAGACTTCAAATAGATGTAAATAGTATAAGTATGAAAGTGTCATATAATGATAGTAGAATTATAGAAATATCTAAAAACCTTAGAAAAGTTGAATAATAAGAACATCGGGGATATTCGATGGGGTTACTTGCTTTAGTGTATATTGACATTCTGAATGTATCATATACGTTTTAAATAAGTGTAAATTGTTATATGTTAAATTAAATTCTCTACTTTTATTATTTTATGATCTAATTAATATAACATGAGAAAAAATTGCTCACGTAAATATAACGCGAGCAATTTTTTCGATTTATTGCCAATGTCCTATTGATATAAGAAAACTACTTGTAAATGCAAATGAGATTTTAACAATAAATAAGATTATTGATATTATATGTGACGTACTAGTAATAATATTCAAATAATACTTAATGCAGCTTATGGCTTAATGCCTCACTCTGCGTCCGGAGTTTTTAGTGAACAATATGACTAAAATACGAATATAGTGATGTGGTATTATGTTATAATTTCTATAGATTTAAGTGGAGTTTGTATTTAATTGAGTTGATAATAATATAATGAAGAAGAGGTGATAATATAATGAATCAGAAAATTAAAAATAAGATTAACGGGATGTTACTTATGAATGTATTACTTTTAGGGTACATATTAATTAGTATGAGAACAATGATGAAAAGCATACAGGCATCATTGTGGAAACCAGTAGGAGGAACTCCAAGTGTTATAACAGCTATTACATATTCTTGGACTAAATTAACATTGGTTGTATCTGAAACAGCTAAATACCATCACACTGTTATAGTTGACAATCCTATATTAATGGATGTAGGTATAGTGGTATTATACAATGTATATAGTATCATAAGAGTAAATAGGATGAAAAACACTGAAGAATTTTCTGAAAACAAACCAATGTCAAAGAAGTCTTAAAATAATAACAAATATAGTTCATAATGTTAAATGCTTGTTATTTTTAAATAAAATCAAATAAATAGTTCAGACAAGTTAATATATACGAGCAAAAAAGACTATGTTAAAGTATAGTCTTTTTTGCTTATGAATTTATTAAGTTTAGCTCTGGTTTCACTTCAAAATGGAAACTGTTAAGTTAATACTGGCATAGCTTTTCCTCTTTTGTTATTTTCCCACTTGCTATATCTATTAGCATTACGTAAAGATTAGCTCTTAAGGATTTGGGAGGATTGCTAATGAAAAGTTCATATTCATTTTTACTTCCAACTGCAATGGATACTTTTATATCTGATGACATTTCAATAGAAGCTATTTGCCCATAAACGTTATAAATCGTTCTAGAAGTAACGAAGGGTTTAATTTGTATATACCATTTAGAATATTCCCAGTTAGATAGTTCAAGCATTAAGTCAGCAGGACCATCGATGGTCTTATTTAAATTCCATTCAAAATCACGGGTATATAAGTCAGATATAATAATTTGAAAAAATTTCTTCTTGTTTTCCACAATTTGAACTCTCTTATTATCTGTAGATACTTCTTCAGTTTTATCCTCTATGTGGCCAGCGGCTATCATTAATTCAGTATAGGTAACCCCATTTGCGGCGCCACCAGCAAATTTGCTAATTGTATCTGGAGATGGAGGCGATTTTACTAGCTGTCTAAGTAGTCTTGAAATGTGCGCCGCACTTACACCAACTGTAATTGCATAGTGATTAATTGAACGGTCACCTTTGGCTTTTCCTAATAATATTGCGAAAGTAACTAGATCGAAATTGCTATAGTCAGTCATTTAACCACCCCTTATTAGAATATTATACCATTATTCATTGTTTATAGTCAATATATTTTTATTAAAATTATACATAAATACTAAAAAAAGTATTGTTATTAATAAATGAATATGATATATTAATTGCATATAATGTAATTAACTGTAATTAATGTAATGTTAAAAAGGAAAAAGTAAAATGGGTTTAAATAAATTCGTATTAAAACATTTAATGAATGAACGATTTAATAAAAGTTATACAAGCCTTGCAAGGGCTATGGGGTAGACGTGGCAAATGTTCACCGTGTTCTTATTAAAAATCACACTCCAGAAATTAAATTTTATTTAATGGAATAATGAAATGGTGCATAGATAATCAGCTAGATTATAGAAAATATACTTTTTTACCTAAACCGTTAACTATAGTAAATAAGAAGGTATTATAAACTCAAATTAAAAAAATAGATGCTAAGAGTAGATAATTGAGCTTCTCGTGTTTGTAAAACTAGAATTAAAATCATTGGGGGTAATAATAATGGCTAAATATAGACAGCTTTATACAGAATTTTGGAGTGATAGTTTTGTTCTTGAACTTACAACGCAGGAGAAGTTCTTTTATTTATATCTTTTAACAAATACTAAATCAACTCAGAGTGGCGTTTATGAATTATCAAAGAGGTTTATAGAAATGGAAACGGGTTTTGATAGAGAAACAGTGGATAAGTTAATTGAAAAATTTATCAGTTATAAAAAAATACTATATTGTGAAGAGACCAAAGAAATCATGATGATAAATTGGATGAAATACAACATTCCTAATAATCCAAATGCTATCAAATGCGTGAATAAAGAGATGAGCAAGGTGAAGAATAGAGAATTTCTCAAAGTTTTATTTGAAAAATGTGTGTTAGATCATTTAGATGTAGAAAAAATTTTTGAAAACATTATTATAAATGATTAAATGATTCTTATGTAGAAAATAATCAAATCAATAAATTAATTGAGATTCATTCTGACAAGCCCTTTAGTAGGGACTTGCAAGGGGCTTATCAGGGGCTACCAAGTAATAGAATAAGAAGTAACAAGCAAGAAGTAATAAATAAAAAACAAAAATTAATAAATAAAGAAGAAGTAGTAATAACTAAAAGGGAAGCAATAATTAGAGAATTACCAATAGCGAGGGAAACTGTAGATATAATAAAACAAGATAATAAATCTGCTGCTGTGGATAATGGTTTAAACACTGTAATTAAAGTATTTGAGGAAAATGTACATGCCATTACACCTTTGGTATATGAGAAAATATTAGACTTTACAAGACACGTAAATAGCGATGTTATCATTATGGCCATACACGAAGCAGTTAATTATAATGCTAAAACGATGAAGTATATAACTAAAGTACTCGGCAATTGGATTAGTAATGGCTTAAAAACAGATAGTGATGTATTAGCTTATCAAAAACGGTGGGCTAATAAAAAGAGCATAGTCGTAGATAAAAAAGTGAAAAGAAGCAACTTCTGCGACTATGAACAAAGAAATTATGATTTTAATACCCTAGAAAAACAGCTACTTGGAATAGCTTAATAATATTGACCTTTCAATACTTGAAAGGTATTATATCAAGGAATATTCTATGGGGAAAATAGCATGTGGCAGTGATCTAAGCTGCCATTAATTTGCAAAATTTAGTTATGAGATTTTTAACAAACACAGAGGGTGAGTATTTCACTTTAACAGCAGATGATATTAAATCTGATGAGAATGGAGATGCCATTGTAACAGAAGTAGAGGTGAATGCTCTTATGGATTTAGTTATAGCAAAAAACATTTTCATATCTTCTAATGGCACCTTAATTGGCAAGAAAGATGCCAAAGTAGTTACTACAGATATTAAAATAGTTGAAGTATCTTAGTGAGAAAGGACCAGTAGATAAATATTATCTGCTGGTCCTTTTTTATTATATAGGAAACAGCTTGCGGAAACCGCTGTGGATAACATTTTAGATAACATTTTAGATGAAAATTAGGTGGAAAATTCAAGAGAAATATGAGATGATTA
>NZ_JAHLEC010000104.1 GCF_018861705.1 Clostridium psychrophilum
AAAAAGCCTTTTTGTCATACCTGCTATTATTTCACTTATAGTATTACATCCAAATAAATACTTTTGTTCCTCAAATATGGAATTGTTAATTATTGTTTTCCGAGTACACTCATATATCATATTAATATAAATGCTAAAAAAGAAAGGTATTTCCATCAGACCATCCTACAGTAAGCATTCTAAAGCCTGTATTTATATTCTACATGTTCAACCACTTTTGCTAATAATTCTACCGATTTGATCCTTGTTCTACTATAGAAATAATCATCAAATATTAGTATATTACGTTTACTTTATCCTTTGAAGTTAATCATAAGTAAACATAATAAATACTGCAATAGCAGAAGCGTTATAACCATTAAGAAATAAGTATAAGTTATGAGGGATGCCTTGGAAATTTATTTTTTCATTTAAAGTATATTTCCATACATTTATCCTAATCATAATTAAGTAATAAAAAAATATACATGAAGGATGGCTAAAAAATGAAAAATACAAAAATTTCTTTAATATTAATTAGTGTTAGTATGACTATTTTAGTATTTACTGGCTGTGGTATGACAAACTCTACGAAAACGCCAATGAATAATACTAATAGAACTAACCAAACTAATAAATCTAACCAATCGATATCAACAGACACAATCAAAACACTTTATTCTAATACTCTTAAAAAACTAGTTACGGCTAATACAATAACAAATACCCAATCAAAAAAAGTACTTACAGCAATAACAAAGAATATGTCACAAGGTTCAGTCACAAATAGTGGTAATGGAACAACGACTAATACAGGAACAACAGGAACACCCAAAAAAACAGGAACACCAGGAGCAACAGGAACAACAGGAACAGCAGGAACAGGCACAGGAACACCAGGAACAACAGGAACAGGCACAACAAATTCAACAAACCAAATTGAGACAACAGATAATAGTAATGTAATTAATGGATTAAGCTCATTAGTTAAAAGTAAAGTAATTACTCAAGTGCAGTCTGATAAAATATACCAAAAATTTCAAATGGAATTGGAGAATTTACAAAGCAATAAATAAGCAATTTTAAATTATAGGCGCGGGGGCATCTTTTAGGGGAAAATATACTCTAAGCTCTCAACTATTCCTATTCCTATTACTAAATATTCAATGGTAAAAACCGAACCTATGACTGTTTGTTTTAACGTATATTCTTAAATAAACTTTAGCATCGCTATATATACTAATGATACACAAAAGTAAAAAGCTGTGAAAACAGATTTTAACGTACTTTATAAAAAGCATTTTATATATTAGGTATAGGAAAACACAAATGTCGTGGAAAGTCCATTTCACGGCATTTATAGATATTAACATATTTATATACTAAACCCCCACATCTAATGATATGGTGGTATTTGTGTCGACATAAAAGAAAATACGTTACAGTATTATTAAAAATATAAACTATAATCACCTGTTGGAATATCATCTTCTAAGCCTATAACTTTAGGCCATAATCCTGTTCCGATAATAATAAATCCCATGATTATTCCCATATGGTTATGTAAATACCTATGTTGTGCGAGAATCAATGTAAACCTTGTCCACTCACAGTTCTCAGGTTTAGTAAGGAGCAGATTATCTGTTACACTATTGATATACAGATTTATTTTATTTTCAATTAATTGATAATAGTTTTTTAATTCATTTCTTGACAATATTTTATCTGTTTGCTAAAAGCATGTATAATTAAGGCGAAGCACGAAATCTCCGTCTAAATTCAGCACTGCATCATAGTCGATATTGCTATAAAGCTCATTATTAGCTGCCATACGATTCATAGTTTCGAAATTTTGTTCTATAACTGTTTTATTCGATGTTCCTCCATCTAACAAGTCCTCATAAGCCCCTGTTTCTATTGAGGAAATAATTTCTTTCATGGTAAAACCTGTGCACTCTTGCATGTTCAAATCTAAATCATTAAATACCCTCTTAAGTAAAGCTATCCCAATCATACAGTTAGCTATGGAGTTTTTAACTCTGTCATTTTTAATATTATTACTAATGGCTTTTTCAAAAATCGCGCTATGGATTTGTTTGATTTTATCCTCGTCCATTTTTAAGGCCTCCTTTAAAAGACTTGCTCCAAGTTTATTAAGTAAAATAGAATTTTCCTTTAATTTTTCTGTAGTCTAACATATTAGATAATATGCTAGCATTATAATAAATGATGCAATTTGCTAATAAGCGACTGCATTCACTCCATATTTGTTGTTCCTGTTTATTATTTCAAATTTTATAAAAAAATATATATGGTAATAAAATCAATTGAAATAATAAAATCATGATAAAATAACATTATAATTTTGATAGAATTATGATATAATATTATTAACAATAATAAGAGAGGAGTTTTATTATGTTATATGATATTTTACCAGTTAGCGATTTGCGAAACAAATTTCCAGAGGTATCTAATATTTGTTTAACAAAAAACAAACCTGTTATCCTTACGAAAAACGGTAAAGGAAGTATGGTTTTATTGAGTATATCTGAATTTGACAATCATCAAAAAGAACTAGAGCAATTAAGGAGAGAAGTATCTAGATTAGTAAATGTAGAAAAAAAATTAATTGCGCTAGAAGAAATTTACGGAAGTTTGCTTGAGTCAGAAATTTCAGAAAACGAAAATGAAGCACCAGTTATTAAACATGAGGATTTTATAAAACAGATGAAAGAGAGATTACTAAATGCAGAACACAATAACTTACAGTCCTCATTATAATAAAAAAATAAATAAAATATTTGATGATTTAGAATGCATAAGTACTGCGAGAATGGCAAGATTTTTAAAATCTTATATTAATGCAATTGAGACAATTACAATATATGCAAATAGTTCAAGTAATCCTAATGAAAAAAGATTACAAATGCTTAATTATAAATTTAAATTCTTTGATGAATATGTTTTAATATATAGAATATCAAATAGTAATATAATTAAAATGAGAGATATTTATAGTCAAAATGAAAATTATCAGGAATACATTTAAGTTGAAAAAATCTTTGTCTTTTTCGTAAAAATAGAACTTATATGTTAAAAACTAACTACTATGAGAAAGAACAATATAAAATACTGTAGATTAACTTCTATGGTATTTTTTAATTAAAGACCATAGAAGTTAAATTTGCCGGAAAAGTTTTTAGAGCATGATTTAAAGAAAGCTATAATAGAAAATATTTATAGAGCAAGGCGATGATATCCAATCATCGCCTTACTCATTATGATATTCAATCTACCATATTATCATCTGCAATAAAATCTATATCAACATTTTTCTCTCGAAGTTTATTAATATAAACCACTGCACACCTAAAAGTCTTTTTATTCTTTGGATTTTCTTGTCTCACTGAAAAATTAACAGGCTTATTGTAGCATTTACAGTACTGCATATTACTTAATTGTTTTTTGAAACTACTAAGTGGCAACACCTCATGAGTCACATTATGTTCTCTACAGTATTTTACAAACCTATCGTAAAAGCATGTATAATTAAGGCGAAGCACAAAATCGCCATCTAAATCCAGCACTGTATCATAGTCAATATTTCTTAAAAGCTCATTATTAGCTGCCATACGATTCATAGTTTCGAAATTTTGTTCTATAACTGTTTTATTCGATGTTCCTCCATCTAACAAGTCCTCATAAGCCCCTGTTTCTATTGAGGAAATAATTTCTTTCATGGTAAAACCTGTGCACTCTTGCATGTCCAAATCTAAATCATTAAATACCCTCTTAAGTAAAGCTATACCAATCATACAGTTAGCTATGGAGTTTTTAGCTCTGTCATTTTTAATATTATTACTAATGGCTTTTTCAAAAATCGAGCTATGGATTTGTTTGATTTTATCCTCGTCCATTTTTAAGGCCTCCTTCAAAAGACTTGCTCCAAGTTTATTAAGTAAAATAGAATTTCCCTTTAATTTTTCTAGACTTTCTTTGGTTTGTTCATCAAAATAGGAAGTCGCAAATATAACTCTAAGGCTCCTTCCTACATTAGCCGTTTCCTCTATGCCTACCTCTCCGGATAAAATAACTGAAGCTCTTGGAGTAAAATTTCTATTTTTATCTAAGGTGGTTACCCCTTTTATTCCTTTGTAGTTATCATAGGAATTTCTCATAACCCCTGATATTAAATCCACTTTAAACTTACCTATTATGGGAGGCTTGTACTCTTCAAAAATAAGAGGTACAAAATTACTACTGCTGGCGGTTTTATTTAAGGCAAAGTCTGTACACTACGCAGCATTTAATATTCCATTTTCCATGCACAATATAGGTGTAATAATATATTTTACAGCACTACTTTTACCACTGCTACTTTCACCTTCTATTAAAAGATGGTTATATTTAATTTTACTCCGTTTAAGCTTTTCTTTCAGAAACAAACCACATACATAACCTAATATGGCTGCAGTATTTTTGAGTATACTAAATTTAAATAAATATGGTGCAACTTCTAAAAGTTCTTCTTTTGTTATAACATCATTCTTTAGAATGTTAGTATTAAGCTCTGCATATTGATTTTGCATAGCTATATCTAACGTGGCCTTACCCTCGAAATTTAAAGCACCATGCTCAGTCACGAAGCACCACTGATTATTAACTCTATGAAAACCACTGAAGGTAACACCTTTCCTTATTTCACGGGTTTTAGTTGAAATAATATATCTTATATATTGAAGGTCCTCTATCCTTCCTATATAAAAAGTTTTAAAGCTGCTAAGTGCTCACTTTATCCATCCACTCTCGTCTACAAATCTTATATAATATATTTCCAAGTTAATCCTCATAATAATAATTAGCTGTAGTCTCCTTTTTATAATTAGAATTTTGTTTTGGCTTAATGTCACGTTTTGTAGAAGGCTGAGGGTCTTCCATTTCAATATTAATATTGTATTTCGCACTTAAAAATTTCATACTATTATGAAAGCCATCTATACCCTCGTTATATTGTGCGGCAGTTAATATATCACCTTTAGCTCCACAACTAAAGCAGTTCCAATACCTTCCTCGGCTTCCTGGAACAATGCCTGCACTTGGATCGTCATCCTTATTATTATGTGCACTTTTATTAAAACAGGTAAATTTTCTACTTTTATTTTTGCTGCTATGTTCCATTACATAATCTTTTAAATGATCCTGTATATCGCTAATACATCTTTCTGTAATTTTCCTTCTCATAAAAAGCACCCTAATTACTTTTGTACGGCTTAGATTACTAAGCATCATATTTAAGATAAATTCCTGAAAACTAACAAGAATTGTGAATACATTACACTTTCAGTAAACATATATCACCTTGTGCTGGAGTTTTGCAGTAAAATCATTAAATTATTACTAAAAATTTTTAAAAATAGTAATATTGTAAATAAATATGAGATGTGTAATTAGCTTAGTTCATTGATTTATAAGGCTTTATCATTAATCCACTTAATGAATTACAAATTTATCATAGGGGGGTATTCACTATTGTAAAGTTTTAAAGTACAAAAATTATTTATAAAGACAATTTTGTACTTATATTAATAAGGTTATTTTGTTTTTTTGTAATATATATATATTTATGTTTCAAGGTAGATATCTTAGGGGGTTGTGTGAATTACAAGAGGGGGTAATAAATTAAAATGAATTGTAATGGAACGGTAATTAGTAGTAAATTTTCGTTGCAAGCTAATTTTTAACAACAAAAAGGGAATTCAATAAATGAATTCCCTTTTAATATATTCGTATATTTAATTTTAAACTAAGTAGAGTATAGTAAGTTATTTTAATTTAAGTTATTTTTAATTAATAATAAATATTACTAAATGCAGGGGTTTTTCCATTTTAAATTTTCCCTGCCAACCAATTAATAAATTGTTGTGCTGTCCTTCCTGAGGCACCTCCATGTTGCATTTCCCACCTATTTGCTTCTTCACATAATTCCTTTTCAGAAAGTGTAATATTTTTGTGCTTCTTAGCCAGTCTTTTTACAATTTCATGATATTCTACTCGGCTAGGATTGTAATAAGCAATAGTAACACCAAATCGACTTGCCAACGATAATTTTTCCTCCATAGTATCATTAGAATGGACGTCACCTCTTTCTTCAATATCATTTCGATCAGTCCACGTTTCGCAAATTAAGTGTCTTCGATTAGATGTAGCATATATTAATACATTATCTGGTTTAACTTCTACTCCACCTTCAATTACAGCTTTCAAAAATTTGTACTCTATTTCAAATTCCTCAAAAGATAAGTCATCCATATAAATGATATATTTATAATTTCTATTTTTAATGTGAGCATTTATAGCTGATAAATCCTGAAATTGATGCTTGTAGATTTCAATCATTCGCAAACCACGGTTATAATATTGATTAAGGATTGCTTTTATGCTTGCAGATTTTCCAGTACCACTATCTCCATACAGTAAAACATTATTGGCTGTTCTTCCTTCTACAAATGCTTAAGTATTCTCAACAAGTTCTTCCTTTTGGAATTTATACTCCACTAAATCATCTAATATGATCTCATCCATATTTCTAATTGGATAAAATTCTAACTTTCCATTTGTGTGGCCAACGCGAAATGCTTTATTCAGTCCAAACATTCCAACACCAAAATCTTTATAGAATCCTGTTATAATACAAAATACTTCTTCCTCGTCTTTTGCATTTTCAATGCAACTACTGATATATTGAACTTTCTCACCAACATTTTTATTATACATTCTTTCTTTTTTTACAATAGCTTTATAATTAGAAATAGTCGTAAAACAATCTATACCTAAATCCTGTTCAATATGCGAAAAATCATAATCGAAGAGGTTCTTGAATATTTTAAAATCATTTTTTGCGAAGTGATTCACCGTTCCATCACTTTCTCCTACTTTTTCACATGTAATACTAAAAGAATTTTCGTTGGTGATGAGCAGAAAAACTAAATAATTGTGCCATATATTTTTATCAAACCCATAGTTTGTCGCTAGATCCAAAATACGTTTAATTTCCCTATAAATACGGGCTACAATCTTTTCATTAGTGTAACTCTTTGAGTTATAATCCTCAATGATATCTGCTAAATTACTTAAAATGCAGTTATCTCCCAAATCATTATATAAGATCAATCCTGAAATTTCTTTATACATAAAACAGCTCCTTCTATTCTTTATAATTATCTTATTTTATTTCGTAAAAATATTACTGAGATTAATGTTATTTTCTTATTCACTTAATTATTCTTCCTTTCCGCACTCAATATTAGCAAATTTGCCTCGCTTATAAAAAGTGGAGACAATTGCCGATAAAATAAGAAAGATATTTAATAAGTAGGATTTTTAAAATTATATTAATTATACTATAAATGAGTAAATTGCATAACATATTTTGAAATGACTTGTTGTAAAATGAATTTCCTTTTAATATATACATATATTTAATTTTAAACTAAGTAGAGTATAGTAATTTATTTTAATTTATCTAATGAAGGTTAATAGTTAATTTGTTGACAAGTATATTGTTTTATCATAACATTGTGGATAAAATGCTTAAAATAATTTAGATATAGATGTTGAGGATGAGGAAGGTGTGATAAAATGCAAATATGTTGTACAAAGAAACTGCAAGATGAGATGGGAATTGTGCTTCAAAATGAAACAGGAGAGGAAGATTTATTTTGCTGGAGCGTACATTTGATTACTGTGAATAGAAGAAAGACAATTGTAATGGTAAACGATAGCAATCGATTTGGATTTGTTCTCTATGGGATGAAAGCAAAGAACTTCAAAAATTTGAATGAGTTACTCATTTTCGGAATTAAAAGTTGTTTAAGAGATGAAAAGATTAAGGAAGAAATAATAGAGAGGTATTTAGAAAGTGCGGGAGAATTAGTTTATTCTAAGACAAGAGGTCCCAAATATGTGGCACGGCTCAACAAAGCTTGTAAGCTGATAAAATGGGTTGAAGATGATTTAGATTTAAGTGAACTTTTTCAAACTTTAGCAACCAGAATAATGAATAATGATATGATAAAGATTAGCAAGGAATCTGGTTATGGCAATCCATATGAATTTTTAAGTAAGGATCTTAAAATACTTGCTAGTGAAGAAATTTATAGATGTGAGGCAGTTGAGTTAATGGTCAAGCTTAAATTATATCCCGAAGTTATATGGAGAAGGGTTATCGCTCCTATAGATATTACATTTAATCAGCTTCATGAAATGCTTCAAATCGCTTTTGATTGGGAGGACTATCATTTGCACCAATTTAATATTTTTGATGAGTCAGGTAAATGTGTCTTAAATATTGTTAGTGAATCTGAAGAAGTTTATGAATCAATGAATGAATGCCAAATACTCTTAGATTCGCAGGTTACTCTTTCAAATTATATTAATCAGCAATATCGAATAGTTTATTGTTATGACTATGGTGACAACTGGGAGCATGAAATTACTATACGGAACATTAATACAGAGTACAATAAAAACTATCCAATTTGCTTAATGGGTGAAGGTAATGCACCACCAGAAGATGTTGGAGGTGCTTATGGATATAAAGAATTCCTAAAAATTATTGCGAACCCTAATGAAGCTGAATATGTAAACATGCAGAACTGGGCTCAGGGTCAAGGGTATAAGGACTTTGATTTAGTTTCTGTAAATAGACAGTTAAAATATGTTTTGAGAAGGTAGATAAATAGCAAGGAAGATTATAAGGTGGAAAATATTGTATTACGTTATAATAAGAAAAATAATATAAATAGTACACAAGGAGGGATTAATGTGAGGAACATAATACTAATTATTATGCTAAGCACTATAATGACCGGGTGTTAAAGTGTAAAACCTACAGTTAATAATACTCAAAGCAATAGTAAACAAGAACAGATGAAATCAGCAAACACAATAAATAAAGTTCAAAGTGCTACAGAGGCTAAAGATACTAATAGTAAAGCGTATTCTAGTTTGCTTGAAAATATGGATATTACTAAAAGTTTATTTAGAAAAGGATATTATGATTATAACGGAACTATAAATAATAATATTAAAATTCAAATGAGCATTTATAAGCAAGACAAGGAGATAGTCGGGACATATTTTTATGAAAAGCAACAGAGGGAAATTAAAGTAAAAGGAAAGTCGGATGAAAAAGATATTGTTCTATATGAATATGATGCGGCAGGTAAAAATACTGGAATATTTATGGAAACAATGAAAACAGTTGATAAAATTGAGGGAAAATGGGTAAGTGCTGATAATAAAACTAGTTATCCATTTAAATTAACACTTAAAAGTAACATTGTGGTAGATGTATATGGAAAAAGATATGCTGTGGCTTTGAATACTAAAAGTGACAAAGATGTTGAGAAGTTTGCCAATCAAATTAGAAATTATGTAATAAAAGGGGATAAGCAGCGATTGGCTGAGCAAATAAAATATCCTATAAATGCTAAAATAAATGGTAAAGTTATAAAAATAGAAAATAAAGATTATTTTATCAAGAATTATGATCAAGTTTTCTATCCAAAATACAAAGCAGCAATTAGTAATCCATTTATAAAAAATCTATTTGTAAATTATCAAGGGATAATGTTTGGTCAGGATGAATTTAATATTTGGATTAATGAGGTCACGCCTACTGGTGGAATTCCTAAATTATTGATAACGGCTATAAACAATTAAAAGAGTTTTATTAATTTCGTGGAGTGGAACGAATATTAGCAAAACAATTTATTATCACAAATTGTTCATGACCACCGGCAGGCTGTGCGATAATTAGATTTTAAATATAATTCACAGATAAAATAGAATGTTAATTTTTTATTACAACAAATTTTTTTTATACAAAGCAAAAAAAACACCTATATTAGGCTTCTTTCATAATATTATCATCAACTAAATATCCTAGGAAATTTCCAACTCCTAGGATATTTATGACTCTTTTCAAATTGTAGCTAAAGAAAGCTATACTGACTTCACCTATGACATTTTTGAATCCTCTTAAAAGTAAATAGTCGAAATTCATACCTCTTTTTAATGTTCCAAATACATGCTCAATAATTTCTTGTTAATATTCTTCCTATTTTAGATGTTGTGCATTTTTCCTTACATGTACAGTCACCACAAGCCTTACTATTAGTATACTTCCTTTCTTTCACATCTTTTTTCTTAGTTATGCACAATAATGTCTGACCTTCTGGGCATATATAAGTATTGTCTTGTGGATTATATATAAATTTATCATTAAAATAAATAGAATCTCCAGTGCTATTAGAATATCTAGGCTTAGAAACATAGCAAGTGATACCATTTTCTTCGCATTTTTTTAAATCTGCTACTTCAAAATATCCTTTGTCTGCTACAGCTTCAATACTTTCAACATTGAATTTCTCCATTGCTATAATTGCTGTATTATATAATTCACCTTGATCTGCTGAGTTGTTGGTTACTCCAAAAGCAGCTATCAATTTATTCTTTGAATCTACTGCTGCTTGAATATTATATCCAACATCAGTTCCTTGATGTGCTCCAAACTTAACTGTTTTAGCATCTGGATCTGTAATATTCAATTCATTAATTTCATTTTCCTCTAATATTTTTTTAAACTCAGTATACTCATTTAATTTAGTCTCAAGAATTTTTATTGCTTGTTGAATTTTTTCTTTTTCAAATTTCGTGTCTTCTGTTTCATCCATTAAGTCACTCTTTTCAAGGTCATGCATATATTCATTTATTCTTTTTTGAATTAGTTCTTTCATTTTTGTAATTTTATTTTTACTATAATGTTTTCTTTTTGAGGCAGATGCTTCAATTTTTGTTCCATCTATCGCTATAAGTTCTTTACCATATAATCCGAGGTTAATACAAAAATCAATGAAAGAGTTAAAAACATTTGTAAGAGCATCTACATTGTCTTTTCTAAAATCAGCGATCACTCTGTATTTGGGTTGTATACCGTTTATTAACCATATAATTTCTTTATTATATAGGAAACAGCTTGCGGAAACCGCTGTGGATAACATTTTAGATAACATTTTAGATGAAAATTAGGTGGAAAATTCAAGAGAAATATGAGATGATTAAATCAT
>NZ_JAHLEC010000105.1 GCF_018861705.1 Clostridium psychrophilum
GTTAAATTTAATTAACATATTCCTTTATCCTTTTTATATTTTAAGGGTTACTTAAATTTGCAAGTTACTTATATTATTAGGATATATTAAACTACACGTCTACAACAAGGGAAAGGGTTCGCAGTGGTAGCAGATGAGGTAAGAAAGCTTGCAGAGCAGTCAGCACAAGCAGTAATAAATATTCAAGATACTATTGTTAAGGTTCAAGTGGCATTCAAAAGCAGTATTGATACAGGTAGTAATTTATTAGAATTTATAAATACAAATGTTAAAGAACAATTTATTGCATATGCAGAAACAGGAAATCAGTATTATAATGATTCAGATTTTGTAAGTAAAATGTCTGAGGAAATAGCAGCTATGTCTGAAGAAATTACAGCAACAGTTGGGCAAGTAAGTCAAGCAGTTCAGGATATGGCTGAGTCTTCACAAAGCTCAAGTGAAAAAGCAACCATAATAAAAGAGAGTATGAATGAAACGTCGCAGGGTATAGGGCAAGTGGCATTAACAGCACAAAGCCAAGCAGAACTTGCTCAAAAATTAAATGAAATAGTTCAACAATTTAAGATTTAGCAGTGACCCAGGAGATGATTTAATAGAAAAAGTATACTTTTGTTATAAAAGTATACTCTTTTTTGTTTGCACAAAAAAACACATTAGATTATAATATTACATGTACATAATTAAATGATATAATTCATCAAAATATTAATGGAGGGCAATTTTTATGATACGAGACTTAACAAAGGGCAGTCCAGCTAAAATTATTTTAGTTTTCACACTGCCATTAATTATAGGTAATATTTTTCAACAATTATATAGCTTGGCAGATACTCTAATTGTAGGACGTACAATTGGAGTTAACGCTCTAGCAACAGTAGGATGCACTGCAAGTATTATGTTCCTTATACTTGGTTTTTCACAAGGATTAACTGCTGGATTTTCCATAATCACTGCTACGTACTTTGGATCTGGAGATAAACAGGGGGTAAGACATAGTTATGTGGCAAGTATTATACTAAGTTTATTAATCACAATAGTGCTTACAATTTTAAGCGTAACATTTGCACGACCAATTTTAGAGATAATGCATACACCACCAGAAATAATAGAAGGTGCTTATAATTTTATAATTATAATTTTCGCAGGTATTGTAGTGTCGATGTTATTTAACTTGTTTTCTAATGTTATGAGAGCTTTAGGAGACAGTCGAACACCTCTAATATTTTTAGCTATTGCTAGTATTATAAATATAATTTTAGATTTCGTATTCATTTTGAGATTCAATATGGGGGTTGAAGGCGCTGCGTGGGCAACTACAATATCTCAAGGGATTTCTGCTATATTATGCTTTAGCCATATCATGAGAAATATGCCTATTTTAAAACTACACAGGAATGATTGGTATCTGACAAGTGAAATCATATGGAATCATTTAAAAATGGGACTTCCTATGGCTTTCCAGGCTTCTATTATAGCAATCGGTGCAATTACTATTCAATTTGCACTGAATAATCTAGGAGAAATATCCGTAGCTGCATACACTGCTGCGCAAAAAATTGATATACTAGCTATTCAACCTATGATGTCATTTGGTATTACAATGGCTACATTTGTAGCTCAAAACTATG
Organism: Clostridium psychrophilum; assembly: GCF_018861705.1. Classification (GTDB taxonomy): domain Bacteria; phylum Bacillota; class Clostridia; order Clostridiales; family Clostridiaceae; genus Clostridium_AD; species Clostridium_AD psychrophilum. Next base: position 1,632 of record NZ_JAHLEC010000105.1, read on the forward strand.
GTGCAGGCAAAATAGAAAGAATCCGCATGGGTATAAAACAATGTAGTATCATATCAGTAAGTTTTAGTATTATTATTGGTCTGTTTAATATTTTTGCTGGTCATTTTATGATATTACTTTTTGTAGGGGATAACCAACCAAAAGTAGTTTCTCTTGCACAAACCTATTTAAACATCAATGGATCAATGTATTTTGTGTTAGCACTACTTTTTATTTACAGATACAGTCTTCAGGGATTAGGACAGAGTCTTGCTCCTACTTTAGCAGGAGTTATGGAACTAATTATGCGAACCTTTGCAGCAATAATTTTATCAAAATACTTAGGTTTTACAGGGATAGCCATGGCCAGTCCTCTTGCATGGATTGGTTCTTGTGTACCTTTAGCAATTGCTTACTATATAACCCATAAAAAATTATATGGAGTAAATACGGCCAAATGCATAACTGAAGAATAATTATTTTGTTATGTAATCTATCTAAAAGTGACAAGAACGCAAGAATAATAGAGCTAAGGACATGGATAATGTTTAATCCATGTCCTTAGCTATCATTATATTAGATTTTAAAATCATCTATTTCAGTGATATTGCAAAATTTATTTATAACTTCCATAATGAACTCTTGTTTCATCAAATCTATCTACAAATTTATTTTCCTGACCATCGGGGTATCCTACTGGAATTAATGCAAAAGCTTCAATATTTTCAGGTAAATTAAATAATTTTTTTATATAACTCATTCTTTCCTCAATAGAAGCTACTCCAAGCCAAACCGCTCCAAGCCCTAAATCTACGGCTTATAAAAGAAGATTTTCTGATGCCGCTCCCATGTCTTGTGGTACACAACCTGGAGCCAATAATCCTTCTTTTCTAGATAAGAGAATAAATGTAACAGCTGAATCTGCTACCATCTTTGAATATGGGCTTGTTTGTGCTAATTTCTTTAATACCTCTTTGTCCTCAATAACTAAAAATTCCCAAGGTTGTTGATTTACTGCTGATGGAGCCTGCATTGCGGCTCTTAAAAGTTTTTCTATTTTTTCTCTTTCAATTGGTCGGTTTTCATATTTTCTTATACTTCTTCTGTTAAAAATTGCTTCCATTTTAATACCTCCAAATTTATATGAAAATTTCACTTAAATCTAATTATATGATAGTTTTTAACAACATATAGTGAGATTATTTATTGCTTCATCTATAATATATACTAACTCAATGTATATTAATTACAAGTACGCACTTATTTGACCCATAGTAACTAAAAAGATACTATCAGCCTTGGTAGATAATATAGAGGGCGTTGACGAAATACTTAATTTAATAAATAAGGATTAATTAAAAAACCCCATTTAAGATAATATTTTATTGTCTTAAATGGGGTTTAATTATAGTTTTATATACATAAAGTAAGCTTTAAATTTCTTCATAGTTTTTTCGTTTACTTTCTATATGTAAGTGGAAACATTTAAGAGAAAAGTGCTCAGTATCATCTTTTACAAGTATTTATTTATATCATCAACTTTTTCTAAATCAAATATATCTGTTGCTATTTGCTCAATAACATCCTCAGGTAAAGATTTAATCTTATCTATATAATAATCAGAAAGACCATTGAATCTTTTTTTTAGCTGAGTTATAAGGAGTTCTGACTTACCTTCTTTCTTGCCTTCTTTCTTACCTTCTTTCTTGCCTTCTTTCTTACCTTTTTTCTTACCTTCTTTTATTCCATCACTTTTTAATTTATCAAAGATGTTTGATGCATTAGAAACCATAATTTCAACCTCCTCTTTTTTATTATTATCAAATATATCATCTACTAACTCACTCATATTATATATTTCATTGCTATTAGTTGTATTTTTAATCCATCCCTTTAATAATAATTTTTCCTCAGAAGTTAATTTACTAAAATTAATTACTATATTCTTTAATCTTTCCAAAAATTCCATAGCATTTATATCTTGATCTAATAGAAATATGGCAGCGGCAATGTTTTTAAATTCATACAAATATTCCTTAGAGTATCTGTTTATATCTACTAGTATATATTTAAAGTCTAAAATATTATCCCCAAATAATTGACTTTCATTTATAATATCCTTAAAATTTCTAGCACAGGTCCATTTTTTTGTTCCATTATAAAGAACTATTGGAATAATTGCAGGAAGTCTGTAGCTTTTCCTTTTAATTTCTTTTTTCTCATTATTTCTTAATATCTCTCTCCATAGTTCTATCATATACATTAACAATCGTATAGGCATGCTGTGATCTACACTGGATTGCAGTTCGAGAAGGACATAAAATATTATGTTATCTTTTCCAATAGTTGCATTATATACTATATCAGATTCCAATTCCTCATAATCAGATAAAATATAAGATTTATCAACGAGTATTAATTTATTCTTTTCTAATTTATCTACCCATTCTCCTTGAATAAAGGTATTAACAAACGATAAAAAAGCATCATTTGTAGAAAACAAATCTTTATAACTTTTGTCATGAATGTTGTTTAAATTCTTTTTAAAACTCATATCCACTCTCCTAATTATATCAAATTTTACACTGAAATAATATATATTGTAATAATATTATTATTACCGCAATGCGAACATATATTCGCATTGAGGAGCATTTATTAATATATATAAAGTTATAAAAAAAGTTAATATAGTTATATAGTTATCTTCTAAAAATTTAAAATTGGAGGAATAAATATGCATAAAAAATATACTGTTTCATTTGATACATCAAATAAAATTCATTTCATTTTATTCTTATCTAGAAAAAAGCTTAAGCCCATAGTGACCCCTCCAATCATTCCTAATAATCCTCCAATTAAAGTCTTACTAGAAATGGACATTCCAACTATAAAAAATATAAGTCCTACTATAAATATAACAAATTTTTTGTTCATGTTTTTCCTCCATCCTACTATGTTTAAATTATACATAGTAATTTTAATCTAATGTTTTAAAGTAATATTTTTAAATTTAATATATCTAATAAAGATATTCCATCAAATTTTGTTGTTCGTAATTATGTGCCTCAACTTGAAATTTTAAAACAAGCGGATGTGTTTATTACCCATGGTGGTATGAACAGTACAAATTAAGGCTTGTATTATGGTGTTCCATTGGTACTTATTCCTCAATTTGCAGATCAGCCTTTTGTAGCAAAGAGAGTAGCGAAGCTTGGTGAAGGCATTGTTATTGAGAAAGATGAAGTTACGCCAGAGACATTAAAGCAGTCTGTAGTTAAGATTCTAACAGACAATAACTTTAGAATAAATAGTGAAAAGATTGGAAAATCACTTAGAGAAGCAGGAGGGTTCAAGAAGGGCGTTGACGAAATACTTAATTTAGTAAATAAGAATTAATTAAAAAACCCCATTTAAGATAATATTTTATTATCTTAAATGGGTTTTGTAAATTATAGTTTTATATACATAAAGTAAGCCTTAAATTTCTTCATAGCTTTTTCGTTTGCCTTATTTATGTAAGTAGAAACATTTAAGATATATATAAAGTTATAAAAAAAGTTAATATAGTGATCTTCTAAAAAGTTAAAATTGGAGTAATAAATATGCATAAAAAATATACTGTTTCATTTGATACTTTAAATAAAATTCATTTCATTTTATTCTTATCTAGAAAAAAGCTTAAGCCCATAGTGACCCCTCCAATCATTCCTAATAATCCTCCAATTGGAGTTTTACTAGAAATCGACATTCCAACTATAAAAAATACAAGACCTACTATAAATATAATGATTTTTTTGTTCATGTTTTTCCTCCATTCTACTATGTTTAAATTATACATAGTAATTTTAATCTAATGTTTTAAAGTAATATTTTTTAATTAACTATATCTAATATAGCTTCTTCTATATCAGTGTAGGTTTCTAGAAAATTTGATATAGAATTGTCTTTAATAATACTTCCATTATTAATAACTATAATTTTATCTGCGATTTGTTGGCAGAAATGTATATCATGAGTTGTTATTAGTATAGTTTTTCCTTCGTCTTTAAACTTTAATAAAACATCTTTTAAATATTTTACAGATACTATATCTAATCCTATTGTTGGTTCATCTAAAATTAATATTTCTGGAGAATATATTTTTAAAAAACAAAGGCTTAGTCTTTGCCTCATACCTCTAGAATAGAATTTAACTAATTTATCTTTATCTTTTAATAACTCGAATTCATTTAAAGTGTCCAATAAGTGGCTTTTAACTATTTTTTTTTGATATATTTCACTCATATAAACAAGGTTTTCGTAACCAGTTAAGTATTCTATAACTATTGGTTCATCTGGTATATATGCAAACTTTTTTTTAATATCTTTTTTATAAGGAGCAATAATTTCACAATCGTTTAAGTAGATCTTTCCACCATCCTTATTAGTTAGTACTAGTAATATATTTATAAATGTGGTTTTCCCTGCTCCATTAGGACCTACTAAAAAACTAATTTCTTTTTCATTTAAACCGATATGTATATTATCTAAAATGACTTTGTCATCTATTACTTTTGTAATTCCTTCAACATACAATTTATGTTTCATAGGTTTCCTCCCGCGTATTGCATTTATAATAGTGTAAGCAATTGGACTATAAATAAGGCACTGATTGCAATTAGATACATTATTTTTGTCAAAATCAGACTATTTTCTTTATACTTTAAAAATCTGAAAATTACCCAACATTGTATTATATTTATTATAAATCCATAAGTTATTGTTAATCTACTCAATTCATATGCTTTTCCAACAATAATAATGTAAAATGACTTAAACAAAAAATCACAAATAATTACATACAAACTTTTAATATAAGCATCTACTATTTCATAATAGTGAATTTTTTCAATAGTACTGCTTATTCGTATATCTATCTTAGCTAATAATAATAATAATAGACTCATCATATAAATGGAAAATATTGCTGTAGTTATATTAATAGCAAGTTGAACATAAGAACTTTTAAATACACCAACTAACAATAATGGCATTGTTTTATTACCTGGTGTAGCACTTGATGTAATTGATTTTAATAAGGCATCTAATGGAGTTATTGTGTGAGAGTATAAGTTAGAATATAATAGTATAGACATAAATAACATAACAAATATGAATTTATTATTAAAAATTAATTTTCTATAATTGAATTTAAATATTTTTTTTTCCATTCTTATTGAGCTCCTTACACAATTCATTTTTGGTTTTGGTTATGTTACTGTTGATTTTAATACATTGTAGTTTTATTTAAAATCTCATGGATATTGAACTTTCCACAACTGCAGCTATTAAATCTAAAAAAATAACAAAAATGAAAGAATATACTACATACTTAAGATAATATGTTATTTTAACCTTAGCACAATTGTTTTTTTTTGATTTTGAGATCAATATAGCAATTGGTAAAAAACCAACCGACATACTTATAATCATAGCTGGAAGTTCAAAAATTGCATGAGGAACAAATTTTAAGAGACTTGTATATAAACCAAACTCTTTAATTCCAGAGTTTAAAGTGGAGCCTAATGATATTCCATTAGTAACAAGAGAAAAAAAATTAAAACTTCCAAAACTAATTATTCCTATATAATTATATATTGCAATTTTACTATTATTAAAGAATATTTCATTAAAACCATAATTAACTACAGTGAATTTTATTTTTGCTAATGTATTTGATCCCGTGTTGTAACCTATAATTGTGAATAATATAAATAAACCTAAAGTAACATACCAAGTTAATTTAATGTTTTTATTCTTGCATACCTGCATATTCTCCATAAAACTCCTTTTTATTCTTCCCAATTTTCTTTCTATAAATTAAAGCTATAATACTACTTATTACTATAATTTCGATAGCTACAATTAAGAGAGAATTATTAATCTTAAGAAGTTGATCTATGATTAAAAAACTTATACCAAATACATACATTAGTAAACAATTTACAATTAAAGATTTATATAATGAAATCTTATTTATGATAATTAACGAGTTTTCATAAGATGTATTATATGCTCTATAATATACATTTATATAAGAGATACAAATACTAAAACTTATAATTATCCCGTTTAATGATACAAATTCAATAAATTTTAATCTTAATATTAGCTCAATAATCAACAAGGAAAACATACTAAAAAAAGATATTAATAAAATACTTAATTTAACTTTGCTTTTTAATAGTTTAGAGATATTATATCCAGTAGTTATATATATCTTTATCATTTTTCCTTCGTTGCCAAGTGATGTAATATCCATAAAGAGAGAGTCATACATGAAAATAATTGTAAATATAAAACCTAAGATATAACTTTTATTTATTAAAAAAAATTCTGTGCTATTATATATAGTTATTAAAAATAAAAAACTAGCAAGTGTAACATTATATTTTATTATTTTTTCTATTATTTTTATTTTAAGATTCTTTTTTCTCAAAACGACTAAAATATCTTTTTGCATAATAATATCTATAAAATTTAATACAATAATACTACTTCTTGAAATATTTTCTGATTTTTCTTTGTGTACTAAATCATCTATTTTTTTATAAAATATAAACTTCATCTTAAAAACAATAATAAAACTAATCATAAATATCATTATTGTATAAAAATTTGCCCAATTTAACTTTAAAAAACTTGAAATATAAAAACTTTCTTTTCTAATAAAGAAATTAATAATAATTAAATATAATATTGAAATAACAATCCCTGTAAAAATTGATTTTAAAGCTGATTTTATGTAATCATAGGATTCTCTATTATATTTGTATAAATTTAATGTTTGTTTTATATCACTAATTGTTAGAAATAATAATATGTCGAGTATCAAATAACTTAAACTATTAATAAATTTATATTTAAATATTATAAAATTAAAATTTACGATAATCAGTAAATATCCAAAATCTATGAGTTTTAATAGCTCGTATTTTAATATTTTTATGTAATAAATATATTTTTCATCTAAAGGCAATATTTTAGAATAGATAAAGCTTTTACTATGAAGCATTTTAAATAATTCACTATCACGTTGAAGGTTAAATGCAATAATTATTGTTAATATTGTGAAAATATTATATACAACTTTTTGATTTATATTAAGCACTTTTAATAAATAGAATCCACTGCTAACAATAGATAAGAAACAAGTTCCTATTATAAATGAAGTATCACTTACAGTAACACTCTTAAAATATTGTCTAAAAAAAGCTTTTATCTCTAATTTTATGATCTTTATTAAATTACTGTTTGCCATAATGGTCCCCTATCTTTATATATTAAGAAAAAGTATGTAAATAGTTCTTTAATTGAGTAATTAAAGATTGTTAAACCTTAATAATCATTTTTGGCTTAACAATCTTTAAGTAAGTAATTAAGTAATTACCAAGAGGTTAAAGCTCCATTCCCCTTTAAAATAAGCTTACTGATATAGGCAAATCCAACAGCCAAGACACCAGCGGCTATTATTGCACCAATTCCAGTAAAGGCAAGCGCTGCAGCAAGTCTAACAATGGACCATCCACCTTGAGAGGCAGCTTTTATAATTACTGTGGAAATTACACCAGCCATAGTAGCTGAAACACCAAATGTAGCAACTATCTTATTCATATACTCTCCTCCTTTTTTAATGAAAAATAGTTAAAAAATTCTCAATTATTTTCATTTCAAAATTATTTATATAATCTTTGAAACTCTTTAAATAACATGATTTAAAAAGTTTTAAAATATATACTATTTTAAAAATTAATATCATCTTTAAATTCAATAAAATGTAATTTCTAATTTGATTACCTCTATAAACATTTGTTAAATTTATAATTTGACGTTTATACCTTATTTAGACAGTATATTCTATAAAAATCTAAAATTCAACAATAATAGCATAAAACGCCGTTATTTAGACATCAACAGAATTTTAACAAATAAAAAAAAAGGGTAGCCTTAGAATGTAAGAATAAAGAATAAAGAATAAAGAATAAAGAAAAAATAAGAATACCTTAGTATTTAGTAAATAAGAATTAATTAAAAAACCTCATTTAAGATAATATTTTATTGTCTTAAATGGGGTTTAATTATTAAAGTATCGTAAATTTATGATTAATGAACTATATAAGAAAGTTACGACTTAATTTTTCTTGTTTTGTTTATTTAGCTGTTTAGTATACTTTTGTCTTAAATGGAGATATGTAAATAACATTATTATCATTGTTATAAAAACACCTTTATCTACTCTTTTATTTAGTAAGATACCAAAACTAAATAATATCAAACCTAAAATACAGAAGAATAATGTAAGTGTCTTCATCATGTTTAAATTTTCTAACTTTTTCTTCATTTCATCACCTGTCGTAAGTATAACATTAATTTCAAGTATAAGAGACCAAATTATCTAGAAATTGGTATTCTACCTTTGTAAGTAGTTATTCTGGTATCTATAAAGCTAGTTGAATAAAATTTATTTTTCTGAGGAAGAAAATTCATCTTTTAAATTTCCATAATCAAATTCGTTTTTCATGAAATTAGAATCATTTAATGGGAAATGGAGATCAATATTTTCTGCTACCTGGCATTTTATCTTCCCATAATTCAATGTAAAATTTAATAAGTGTCCTCCTAAATTTTTTTCTTTATTAATAAAGTGTAGATGAAAGCCTGAACCTGATACTGCTAAGTACAATTCTGGAATGTAGAAACCAACAATAGTACCTATGCATTTATCAATCTTATATTCTAATTGATCTTTAGTTGCATTAATTAATCTTGGATAAGGTTTTTCTTGTTTTATAACTGATCTAACATGTACATTTTCAAATTCTCCATCAATTCGAAACATGGAAAAAGTATTTCTACTGTCCAAATGTGTTAAGATTTTTTCTTTTACCTTATCTGCAGATAATTTATTATTAAAGGCAATTGTCTCATCTTCTTGAAAGCTACCAACCAGGGCATAAGCAACTTTTTGATGATTGTTAGCAATAGAAAAGATACCATCACGCCGTGATTGATAAGCTTTTCCATCAAGCACAATAAGTTCTCCATCTAATTCGTCAAAAGTTCCAATCCCCATATCTCCATGTTTTAATAATTCGTTAATTGCTAGGCTGCCTTCAAATAATCCGGTCATTAAGGTCCCTATTGAACCATGTTGAAACAATTTAATTTTTTTCATCGTTAGATTACTCCTTTTATATACTGATATCTTATATTTTACCATATTTATTAAAAATAAAACAAAGACCTGTTGTAAAATGAAGTTGAACCAATAAGAAATCCATAGTGGATTAATTCTGTGTTATGCTTTAATCGCCTAAACTAAAACACACAGGAGGATAATCACTATGGAAT
>NZ_JAHLEC010000106.1 GCF_018861705.1 Clostridium psychrophilum
TGGCCTGAAGGTAACACCCGTTCCCATACCGAACACGAAGGTTAAGCTTCAATGCGCCGATGGTACTGCAGGGGTAACCTTGTGGAAGAGTAGGTTGTCGCCAGGTAATAAGAAAACACTAAGTTTAATTTAGTGTTTTTTACTTTTTTGTAAATAAAATAGCAGTAGTTTGTATTTGGTTAATTTACTTGAAGCTAGATTTTCAGAAAACATTTATATTTTTATCTGGTGAATCTAGTCTGAAGGTAACACCCGTTCCCATACCGAACAGGTCGGTTAAGCTTCAATGCAACCATGGTACTGCAGGGGTAACCTTGTGGAAGAGTAGGTTGTCGTCAGGTAATAAAAAAACACTAAGTTTAACTTAGTGTTTTTTACTTTTTTGTAAATAAAATAGCAGTAGTTTGTATTTTGTTAAATTTACTTTATTTTAGCTCTGAACTAAATGATGTATCTACTGTAAAAAATTCACCTTTTTCCATTAAAATATGACCTGATGCATAGGGATTACCTTCTACAGTGAGATAAACTTTATTTGTATTGTAATACATTCCAATAGTATTAGTCACACATTGTAAAACCTGAACTTCATATCCAGCTCCTATATTCATTTCAGTAACGAACTCTTTTGTAAAGTCCACATAGGCCATACCGTCTTTATTTAAATATAAACTTTTTATTTTTGCGTTGGGACTAAGAACCCTAAAGATATTACCTTTTGGTAAAATTTTATAAGCTGTTTCAATTTTTAACCTTGTTAGATCATTAGTTTTAAAGTTGACTTGTTTTTTTATAAAATTAAGAGCGATTTCATCTACATTTGGGTAATAAAATTCTAAGGATTGTGTTAATGAAATGTTCTTCTCTATTTTACTCAGCAAAGATAAAACCTGATTAACCTTTGATAATAAAACTGCTCCAAGTAAATTACCATTTGATATAAATATTGTTTTGACTAATCCAATATTTGCAGCATAATAGTCTAAAGTCTTCTCTGTTTTATTCTCTGTAGTAACCTCAAGTGTTTTATATTTACCAACAGGGGTAGTTACTTCAACATTCACATTTGATATATACCGTTTCCTATTACCGGTAATGGTCCAATTGGTTCCTTTTATTAGGGGTTCTTTCAACAAAACTTCTGTATCGTTACTAGGATTTTGGGTTAAATTATCTCTATAATGACATTCATTTCTAGATAGTATAACAGTTAATTTGCCATCTCTATTTTCTATTACTTTAACCACTTCTGTAGCATCGTTGTTAGATCTTAGTTGAACCCGGTTTCCGATCAAATAATCTACTAAAATGGTATAAGAGGCATATTTATTTCCAATACCTTCATAAACATATTTAGTGTTTTCTTTAAAGAAAAAATAATTTTTTATAGTGTCTAATAAATCAAGTGCTTTATCAATAGCAGTCCAGGTTTTGTTGCCAACGATTCCATCTACAATTAATCCTTTAGATTTTTGAAATAATTTAACAACTGTAGTGGTTTTAGGCCCGAATATTCCATCTATTATCCCAGGGTTATAGCCAAGTTTAGCAAGTGAATGCTGAAGATATCGTACAGTTTCACCTGTGCTTCCAATTTTTAAAATAGAGTTTGCCATTATATTTTCCTCCAATCTTGTAAATACAATAGATAAAAAAGTATATAAAATTAACAAATGCAATAAATTTTTTGTTCACGGAGTTGTGTATATATAAAACAACTAAAAACCTATGTTCAACGCATTTTAATCTATAGGTTTTTAGCTTTTAATAAATTTTTAACATAAATTTTTAACATAACTTTCTAAATTATAATTTAACTATTTTAATTCTCAATGTTTCAATTTGTAATGATTTACCTTGAGTGCCTGCCAATTGACCGCTTTCCTTCCAATTTTGCCAACCAATAGTTTGAATATAAACTTGATATTGTAATTTATAACCGCTTAGTATTTTTTTAATAAATATAGTTATAGCTTCAATTCTCTTAGCTTGACCCATTGTACCCTCAAATTGTCCTTCAATTTTACCTACAACATCACCAATAGTTTGAATATAAACATTATATTTTAGGTCTACATTATCAATAGTAATTGCTATAGCTTCAATTCTTTTAGATTTACCAACGGCTCCTATAGTGCAATCGTTAACACCGCTTAAATTTACAATCCCAATACTTTGTATATTTGCAAACATATTTATATTGAATTGTATAGATTGTGGATTTTCAAGTGCATTCCAGGTATTATCCCCAACGACTCCATCCACGATTAATCCTTTAGATTTTTGAAACAATTTAACTGCAGTGTCGGTTTTAGAGCCAAAGATTCCATCTATTGGTCCTGGATTATAGCCAAGTTTAGCTAGTAATTGTTGAAGAGATTTTACAGCTGTTCCAGTACTCCCAATTTTTAGTATAGGATGGGTTATTGGTAGAGATTGAAGCGCTTTATTAATAGCAGTCCAGGTATTATTCCCCATGATTCCATCCACAACAAGTCCTTTGGATTTTTGAAACAATTTAATTGCAGTGTCGGTTTTAGAGCCAAAGATTCCATCTACTGGACCTACGTTATAACTAAGTTTAGTCAGTGATTGTTGAAGAGAGGTTACATCTGCACCTGAGCTTCCAAGCTTTATAATAGATTGTGCCATTTTATTCTCCTCCAATTTTATAATTTAGTTACTCTAATTCTCAATGCTTCAATTTGTAGTGATTTACCTTGAGTTCCAGCCAACTGGCCGCTTTCTTTCCAACCTTGCCAACCAATAGTTTGTACATAAACTTGATATTGAATCTTATAACCGTTGGGAATGCTTTTAACAATCATAGTTATAGCTTCCATTCTTTTAGATTGACCCATTGTACCCTCGAATTCGCCAGCAATATTACCTATAATATCACCTATATCTTGAATATAAACATTATATTTTAGGTCTACATTATCAATAGTAATTGCTATAGCTTCAATTCTTTTAGATTGGCCAACTATTCCTATAGTGCAATCATTGATACCACTTAAAATCACATTCCCAATAGTTTGTACATGTGCGAACATATTTATTGTAAATTGTTTTGATGAGTCTATTTTATGATTAACAATACCCTCTGCAATAGCTTTCCCAATGGCATCATAGCCTACTGACTTATAGGTTTTGACATCCTCTGTAGCTTGTACAAAACAAACTTCAATTATCATGGCATGCATGTTTGTACGTCTAATCTCGAACAAATATTGGCCATTCCATCCATTTTTTGTACCTCTGTTTTTAAAGCCCAGTTTGTTTAAATTGTTTAGTATTCTATTTGCTATAACTACAGTTTGAGCGATGGTAGGGCTTAACCATATTTCACTTCCAATTACTCCAGTAAATGGTTTAGTAACACTGTTAAAATGGATTGAGGCAAATAAATCTACTTTGGCATTATTTGCAGTATTTACGCCATAATTTAAGTCGGCATTTACATCACTGTTACCAGGAGTTACATCAAGAACTTCATTATTATCTAACCTTAAATATTTAATTACAGCATCTTTTACTTTTCTATCTTCAATTAATTCATTGATGATGCCATTTGCACCAGTAGCTTGCGCGTTATGGCCACCTCTTATTGCTATTTTCATATGATTTACCTCCTACTTATTTCTAGTGATAAACTATGTGATGAATATAGTTTAGTAATCTTAATTACTATTTTGTCATGGCGTTTTTACAAGTGCATCAAGTTTATTAGCTATAATGTTTATAGTGTAATTAACAGGTAGCCAATTTATATAAAAAATACAAACTGGCTACTAAGATAATCTTAATTCATTTTTCATTCTACATATTTTACTTTATTTTAATTCAGAACTAATTGATAAATCTACAATAAAGGCTTCATCTTTTTTAAAGAGAACATGACCTGAAGCATATGGAATGCCTTCTACGGTAAAAGAAATTTTATTTACACTATAATATCTTCCAACAGTATTAGCAATACATTGCAAAACCTGAACCTCATATCCAGAACCTGTATTCATTTCGCTAATAAGTTCCTTTGAAAAGTCCACATAAGCCATACCATCTTGATTTAAATATACACTTTTTATTTTTGCATTAGGACCAAGCGCCCTGAATATATTTCCTTGTGGTACATCTTTATAAGCAGTTTCAATTGCTATTCTTGTTATATCATTAGTTTTAAAAGTAAGTTGCTTGTATACAAAATTAAGATTGATCTCGTCTACATTAGGGTAATAAAATTCTGCTGATTGAGTAAATAAAAAATTATTCTCAATTCTGTTTAATGTTGATGAAATTTGACTAGACCTATATTTGCTACATAATAGTCTAAAGTCTTATCCGATTTATTCTCTGTGGTAACTTCGAGTGCTTTATATTTACTTAATGGGGTGGTTATGTCAACTTCTACATTGGAGATATATCGTTTTTTATTGCCTGTAATGGTCCAGGTAGTTCCTTTGATTAATGGTTCTTTTAATAAAATTTCTGGATTATTACTAGGCATTGTGATTAAATTCTCTCTATAATCAGATTCCCTAGATAATAACAGAGTCAACTTTCCATCTTTATTTTCAATTACTTTAACTAGATCTACGCCACCATCAAATGCTCTTAGTTGAACATGGTCAGCAGTTAAATAATCTACTACAACTGAGTAAGAGGCATATTCACTCCATTTTCCCTCATAGACATATTTTGTATTTTCTTTATAGGAAAAATAGTTATCAATAGTAAATAGTAACTTGAGTGCATTATCAATAGCAGTCCAGGTGCTGTATCCTACGATTCCATCAATAACTAATCCTTTATCCTTTTGGAATAATCTAACTGAGGTTTCAGTTTTAGAACCAAATATACCATCTGTTGGACCTACGCTATAGCTAAGTTTAGTCAGTGATTGTTGAAGATATTTTACATCTTCACCTGTGCTTCCAATGCTTACAGTAGACCGCGCCATTTTATCATCCTCCAATTTTTAACCTGTATTTAAAACCATATTTTATTTTAGTTCTATACTATTTTTAAAATCAACAATGAAAGGTTGACCTTTTTTCATTTCAATATGACCTGATTTATAGGGGCTACCCTCTATAGTTATATAGACTTTGTTTATACCATAATATTTTCCAAAAGTATTAGTAATACATTGCAAAATCATGCTTTCATAGCCAGATCCTGCATTCATTTCACTAACAAGTTCCTTTGTAAAATCAACATAAACCATACCGTCTTTATTTAAATATAGACTTTTTATTTTTGCATTAGGACTAAGAACTTTAGATATATTACTTTTTGGCAAAACTTTATAAGCAGCTTCAATTTTTATTTTCGTTATATCATTAGTTTTAAAAATCAGTTGCTTTTCTACAAAATTAAGATTAATTCCATTTACATTAGGGTAATAAAACTCTAATGATTGGGTAAATGAAACATTATTTTCTATTTTTTTTAACGAAGATGAAACCTGACTACCATTAAATATAAAAATCGTTTTAATTAAGCCAACATTTCGTGCATAATAATCTAAAATTTTAGTTGTTTTACCAGTTGTAGTAACCTCAAGTGCTTTATATTTTCCCAAAGGCGTGGTTATTTGAACCTCCACATTTGATATATATCGTTTTCTATTGTTATCAAGGGTCCAGGTGGTTCCTTTTATTAGGGGTTCTTTTAACAAAATTTCTGCCTTACTAATAGGACTATTAGTTAAATTTTCTCTATAATAGCATTCAGCTCTACTTAGTAGCATGGTCAACTTGCCATTTTTATTTTCTAAAACTTTAACTATTTCTGTACCGCCATTATTGGTTCTAAGCTGGATACGATTTCCAACTATATAGTCTACTAAGACACTGTATGAGGCAAATTCATTTCCAATACCTTCATACACATATTTTGTATTTTGTTTAAGGGGAAAATAGTCCTTTATAGTAAATAACAATTTGAGCGCATTATCAATAGCAACCCATGTTTTATTCCCCACGATGCCATCAACAACTAATCCTTTAGTTTTTTGAAATAATCTGACTGCTGTATTAGTTTAGAACCAAATATCCCATCTATTATTCCTAGGTTATATCCAAGTTTAGTTAATGATTGTTGAAGGTACATTACAGCTTCACCAGTGCTTCCAACTTTTATAAGAGGTTGTCCCATTTTGTATTCCTCCAAATTTATATTTTTTTGAAAACAAATAAACTATACGCCATAGCTGGGATTTTTGAGAATCATGAAATAAAAATATAGTTAATATTTACACTAGTATATTATGATTTTTTAAGAAATTTGTGACAAAGGGTGAATATAACATAGGAGGGAGGAATGTCAAAATTGAGATCTATTAAATGGTAGTTTGCAATTTTATATATGTAATAAGATTAAATAATATTTTTTTAAAATTTTAGTTGTTAAAATAATTATTGGAGTATTTAAATAAATTAGAATACTTCAAATAAACTAGAATAAATTTAATATAGAATAATTTAAAAACAAAATGCTAATTTAGTTCATGTAACTTAATGAGAAGCTATTTGTAGAAGCATATTCTAATAATTATAATGATAGGAGTATATATATGAAAAATAAACCAATAAAAATAGTTGTATCAGGAGATATATGTATAAATTTTGTGCAAAGAATAACTTATCCTTTAAGTGATATAGGACTTAATTGGCAAACTCATTCAAATATGCATATTAATTTAAAACCAGGTGAAGCTTTACTCTTATCAAAACTAGTAGCGCTGTCTACAGGACTATCTGTACTATCACCACAGATAGATGATATACAATTAATTAAACCAGGGGAGTACCTTAGCTCTACTGCAGAAGTTGAACTTTTTCCTATATTTGATGATAAAAATAATAAGGGAAGAGTATATAGGATAAAGCGTCTTATGGGTTTTACAGGACCAGTATCTGCACAATCTAGGCTACTTCCGATTATTAATGACAATCCTAATGCAGATATAATCATAATAGATGATGAAAATAATGGATTTAATTCTAATGAAAAGTTTTGGCCTTTAGCCTTAAAGTCGTTGGGTAAATCACCAATTATCTTATATAAAATGAGTAACCCTATTGATTCTAGTGCACTTTGGAAACATCTACAAAAGATGCACAACGAAAAAACTATAGTGATTATAAATGTTGATGACTTACGTTCTAAGGGAGTAAATATAAGTAAAAGCCTTTCTTGGGAAAGAACAGCGCAAGACTTTGTTTGGCAAATAAATAATAATCCAAATCTTGCTTTCCTTGCAAATTGCAGTCATCTTATAGTACCTCTTGGTCTAGAAGGTGCAATTTACTATAGGACTGGAGACAAACCTGAGATAAGATTATATTTCCTTCCTTATGAGTTTGAAGGAGGTTTTATAAAAAAATCGCAAGGTCAGATGTATGGGCTTACATCTTGTTTTGTTGCAGGGCTTGCAAGTGAAATTGTATCAGGAAATCAAGATAACGAAGAGATATCAGAATCAATAAGTACAGGTATACGTCAAGGAACTATTTGTGCTCAAAAATATTTTATAGAGGGTTTTGGTGAGGATGTTTCCAAATCACCGTTTCCAAATTCGTCAATATTTGTTGAAAGAAAAGATGATTTTATATTTAGTGATAATATTCAGGATGTATTAGTACCTTCTGAGGTTAATACTAAATGTCAAGATTGTTGGTACATCTTAAAGGATAAAAGTTCTACTAATTTGGAAGAGATAGCTTATGATATTGTTAAAAATGGAGTTGCAAGTGCACTTAAATTTATACCAATAGCACAATTTGGCAGGCTAACGACAGTGGATAGGGCAGAAATAGAAAGCTATAGAAGTATAAAAAATCTAATGCTTGAATATATCTCAACGAAAAACACAGTACGGCCTCTTTGTATTGCTGTATTTGGGACTCCAGGGTCAGGAAAATCCTTTGGAATACTAGAAGTAGCTAATAGTATTGCTTCAGATTTAATACAAAAGATAGATTTTAATTTATCTCAGTTTAGTACACCTCTTGATTTAGTAAATACTTTTCATAAGGTGATAGATATTGCACTTGGTGAAAAAATTCCCTTAGTTTTTTTTGACGAATTTGATTCTGTTCTTGAAGGAAAGCTCGGTTGGTTAAAATATTTTTTAGCACCTATGCAGGATGGTGTATTTAGAGAAGGGGACTCTGTTCATCCTATTGGAAAAGCTATTTTTGTATTTGCCGGTGGAACAAGTAGTACTTTTAAAGGCTTCTGTGGTGAAAATCTCAAAGATGAAAAAGAACAAAAAAAGTTTTTACTTGAATTTAAAAATGCAAAGGGACCTGATTTTATAAGCAGATTAAGGGGTTACGTAAATATTCTTGGACCAAATCAAACAGATGATAAGTGGGATCAATTGTTTATAATTAGAAGAGCAATGCTTCTTCGTTCATTACTTGAGCGTAAAGTGCCTCATCTTATAAATGTTAAGGGAGAGATGCAAATAGACAATGGGGTATTACGAGCACTTCTTAAAATCCCATGATATAAGCATGAATCAAGGTCTATGGAGGCAATACTTGAGATGAGTATGTTAACTAATACTAAAAAATGGGAACAGTCTGATCTACCTTCTAAAGAACAGCTAAAATTACATGTAGATGAAGAATAATTTTTACGCCATTTAATGCATGACGCATTTTATAGTGAAAAAATTGAAACTCTTTCAATTGCTATATATGAAAGATATAAAATCCTTAATGAAAATAACGGTAATATGAAGAAAAGTGTGACAATGAAATGGCAGGATCTTAGTGAAGAACTTAAAAAAATTAGTCGGGATAAGGCTAAAAATATTCCTAATGCTTTACTTAAAATTAATTATGATGTTGTTTCTGTTAAAGAAAAACCAGCGTTTATAGAATTTACAATAAAAGAATTAGAAATTTTAGCTGAAAATGAACATATGCGCCTATATTCTATAAGAAAGAAATCTGGATGGAAATATGGTGAAGTTAAGGATAGTGAATTAAAGATAGATCCAAGGATTGCGCCATGGTACAAATTGTTAGAGGAGGATAGAAAAAAGGTATACCTAATTGTTAAGATATGGCCAGAAATACTCTCTGAATCTAACTTTAAAATAGAAAGATTAAATTGCTTGTCTCAAAGTGGAGTTAAGCTTTAACAAAAGATTATCAAAGTAAAGTAAAGTAATGTATTCTTATTAAAGAAATACAACCAATTGAAACTCCAATGCAGTTGTTTGATGGGAGTCTCAATTGGTTATATAAACTAGTTTATAAATTAGTATATCTTATTAACTTTATATCCACCTTTGTTTAATGTCTTTATAATGTTATTTACATGATTATGACCATTTGTTTCTACAGTAATCTCAAGTTGAACGTGCATGAAACGGTCATTAGTTTTAAACTGATTATGATCGAGCTTAACTACATTTGCATTTGCTTTTGCGAGAATTGTTGAGACTTTAACTAGTTCGCCCGGAATATCTGACATTTCTATACTAAAGCAGAATAGTCTACCTCTCGATACCAATCCTCTATCTATCATTGATGAAATTGTAACAACATCAATATTTCCTCCACTTAAAACGCATGCAACCTTTTTACCTTTTTCTTTTATTTTTTTGAGCCCAGCAAAAGACAATGCTCCAGATGCTTCTGCAATAAGTTTATGTTTTTCTAAAAGAAGAAGAAAGGATTCCATTATGTCAAAGTCTGAAACTGTTACAATTTCATCTACATAATTTTTTATAATCTCAAAGGGTATAGTTCCTGGCTTTTTTACAGCGACTCCGTCAGCTATAGTATTAACTGTTTCAAGGTTGACAATTTTATTGTTATCCATAGATTCCTTCATTGCTTTTGCGCCTTCAGGTTCAACACCAATTATTTTAATGCTAGATTTCAATGCTTTTGCTGCAAGTGCAATGCCTCCGATTAATCCTCCACCACCAACAGGAACAAGGATACAATCTATATCATTTATCTCTTCGATTATTTCACAAGCTATAGTACCTTGACCATACAGTACATCCAAGTCATCAAAGGGATGTACAAAAACATAATTATTTTCTGCTTGTAATCTCTTTGCTTCGGTATTAGCTTCATCGTAACAATCGCCGTATAAAACTACAGTTGCACCATAGCTTTTAGTGGCTTCAACTTTGATAAGCGGTGTTGTTTTAGGCATTACAATTGTAGCGTCAATACCTAATTTTTCAGCTGAATATGCAACCCCTTGGGCATGGTTTCCAGCAGAAGAAGCGATTACCCCTCTTTTTCTTTGATCAGGAGTTAATGTACAAAGCTTATTATAGGCTCCACGAATTTTAAAGGCACCAGTAATTTGTAAGTTTTCAGGTTTAATATAAACGGAATTGCCAGATTCATTACTAAACACATCGCTATATATAAGAGCTGTTTTTATACAAACACCTTTTATGCTTGCTTGTGCCTTTTGAATTTCTGATAGATGATATTCTAATGATTTTGTTGCTAGTTTTTGCATATTTAAAACCTCCAATTTATTTAGTTATAATAATATTTACAAAAAAACTCGCCCTTGGAAATAAATCCAAGGGCGAGTATAAATCGCGGTACCACCTTAGTTGTATCTAAAAAAAAGATACATCTCTTTTCGGTTCGTTAAAACCTAAGCCTTTTATCGGGGCTCACCGGCTTACCTTACTTTATTCAGGAAAGCAGCTCAGGAGTGATTTTTATTTTTTTACTAGTATCGATTCTCAGCAAAATTCGATTCTCTGTAACTAAGTTTAAAAAATAATATTCTCCATCTTCGCAATAATTATATTCTTAATTTAAAAAGAATCTTAACATTAAATATTCTAAATGTCAATAAAAGATGAAGTGATATATCTTATGTTTATGATCGAATTGTGATAATGTCCTATTATACCGAATTTGATTATGTCCCAAAAAGAATATAGTATAATAAAACCTCATGACTAAGAAATGAGGTGGACAAAATCAGAA
>NZ_JAHLEC010000107.1 GCF_018861705.1 Clostridium psychrophilum
ATATCTAATATTATTATAATAATTTGTAAAGGTAAAATCTACCTTTTAATTTGTAAGACTAACTTCCACTGTTTTATGTATTGGGGTGGAATTTACTTTTGCAATTGAGGAGAAATAAACAATTCGACAAAATTATGCATATTGCTATTGAATATAGCAATAAACCATGTTATAATAAATAATATGCATAGGGGTTAATAGGTGATGAAGTTATTGTTGCTTAAAAAAACTGTATTGCAGTTTGAAACCATTATAGGTGCATTAATTTTATGTTTTTATTAAAAATTAAATAGACATATTGCGGCTTAGATACATAGTTTTATGATATCTGAGCCGCTTTTTATTTTGTAATAAATAAATTCTAGTTTTTTTCTAAATTTTCTTCAACAAAATCTATTCCACTAGCTTCAATTTTATAATTACCTCTAATTGCTTGCTTAGTTATAAACTTCTTTTTCATTAGAGATTCAAGAGAAGATTTTAATACTCTAATATCGCCTTTACCATTACCTAAATTCACTGACAATTTAATTTTTGCTATGCTCTGTGGGGATGATGTTCTATTTTCATAAAGATATTTTATAATGTTGCCTTCAACTTCTATTATGTTATCTTTCATAAGTAGCCTCCTTCATTAGTATATTTACATTCCAATATATAAGTATACTACATGCATTAGTTAATAAGAAGAGAAACAAAATTAACTTGAAAATATATTGAAGAATATGATGGTATTGTTTGGACAATATTCAAAAGATATTAAGATTAGCATTCTAAATTTAAAAGAATAATTGTTTTTTTAGTATAATATTTGAATTATTAAGAAAGATGGAAAATTGGGAATAGTATAATAATAAGTAAATAAATGAATATTCAAATTATTCAAAATGTGGTATAATAAATTTATAAAGGAGGTTTAGAAAAGACAATTATATTAAAATTAAAGTGTAAAGTGGATGACTAAGTAAAGGTTTAAATGAAATAAATTTATTGTTAAGTTTTAGATCATATATGTAGAATATATAATTATGAACAACATTAAAATAAATGGTAAGGGGTGGAGTATGGAAGAGTATAGGGGTTATGTAATAGAAGTAATGGAAAATGATGAAAAAGAATATCCATATAAAGCGATAGCAAGAAAAGAGGATGAACAAATCAAACATAAAGGCCATAGTAAACTGCAAGCTATTGATTTTGTTAAAGGAACTATTAACGTAGCGATGGCGCGGAATTGCAAACAATAGACAGCATAGCATTCCTAAAGTATTTTAAAGAAAAGTATTGCATATTGATAATATGTATGTTATTCTAAGTGAGTTGGGATTGCAAAATCAACAACACCAAGATTTGATATGATTAAAACATTACCTTTTTAGGCATATAAAGTAAATCAGATCTTAAATCTTAATATAAATAAAAAGGAGAAATGTTTAAAATGGCAGATAAAACTATTGTATGTAAAGATTGTTCACAAGAATTCGTATTCACTGAGGGTGAACAGGAATTTTATAAAGAAAAAGGATTTGAAAATGAACCACAAAGATGTCCTGATTGTAGAAGAGCTAAAAAACAACAAAACAACAGAGGATTTCAAAGATAATATTATCTAGTAAAATCACCTATAGGAATTAATTCCTATAGGTTTTATTTCGTGGAAAATTATTATATAATATTAAAAAAGTATGGTATATTATACTAAAGATGTAGTAATGATAAAATGAATGGTTAAGGTACGCTTACGTTTGATTGCGGTGAAAAATATATAGGTGAATGGCTTAATGATGAAAAACATGGACATGGAATATATACTCTGATGGAAAAATAGAAGTAGGAGAACCTAGAAAAAATAAATTAATAAAATAAATATATTTTAAAACATAAACCAGAAAACGATTTTATTTAAAACTGTTAGGTGAAAAATCCAAAAGGATAGGTTGGACAATATGAAGAAGTGGTATTCTGAAACAGCAACAAGAGTAGCTGAAATTCTGAATTCAGATATTTATTTGGGGTTAACTGAAAATAAAATTAAATATATGAGACAGAATAATGGAAAAAATATTATATTAGTACCTGAGGTTGAAAGCATTTCTAAATTGACTATTAGTGAAATAAAACAATGGTGGATTTTAGTGAACTTATTATTCATAGGTATGATGATTTATAATGAGATGAACATTATAGCATATATTGTAGCTGTTATAATGATGGGTAGCGTAATACTTTTAATTAATGGAGACTATAAAGAAGAAAAAAGCTTAATGGTTCTTGATAATTTAAACACGGGTTTTTCACAAGTAATGCGATGCGGTAAGGTATACAAAATAGAATGTGAAGAAATAGTTGTTGGTGATATTGTTTATTTAAAAAAAGGAAATCATGTTCCAGCAGATATCAGAATATTAGAATGTGAAAATCTTAAGGTAGTTGAGGGGACAGTAACAGATGAAAAATATGAGGCTGAGAAATATTCTATGAAGATGGAAGGTGAAGTTATGAATCTTTCTGAAATCAAAAATATTGTTTATAAATCCTCTATTGTTACTAAAGGATCTGGACTAGGAATAGTTATTGCTACAGGTATGGATACACAAATAGGTAAAATTATAAAAGAATTATTCAATTATAAGAACGATAATAAAATTTTCAGCAGAGGCATAACCAAAATTATAAATAACATAGCCATAATTACTATAATAGCAGGAATAATTACTTTAGCTTTTACTATATATAGAAAATTTAGTATTCATGAAATTATAAATGCACTTATATATATTTTTATGACATTTAATTTCCCAATCATTATTATAATGTTATATTTGTTATTTTACATTGTATTCGCTGAGTTTAAGAAAAAAAATGTATACATAAACGATAATTCTGCTATCTACTTTTTATCCAATATATCCACAATATTTACAAAGAAAATTGGCGCTATTTCAGAGAACAAACTTGTCCTTAGAGAAATTTATTGTGATAGTGAACTTATTTATGTTCAATACCAGGGTGTTGAAATTGAAGGCAATGTAGAAAGAATAATTAGTATAGCATTGCTTTGTAATGATGCCAAACAAAATGATGAAAAAACAACATTATATATAGAAAACCCTAATTCTATTGAAGATTTGGCAGAAAAAGCGATCGTCAAATATTTTAATGATAAACTTATAAAAAAAAGTGAACTAGAACGTAAACATGAGAGAATATTTGAAATACCATATAATTCTAATAAACGAATTAAAACGGTTGTAAATAGATTTGAAAATAGATATAGAGCTAATGTATATGGTCTTCTTGATAGTGTATTTGATAAATGCACTCATATTTTAATTAATGGAGTGGAGAAAGAAATTAATGAAATAGATATCAAAAATGTTATAGGCATTCATATAAATATGTCAAGCAAAGTGTATAATGTTATAGCATATGGATATAGAAACTTTAATTATGAACCTAGTATTGATGAGAATATTGAAAGTAATCTAGTATTTGTCGGTCTGATGGGATTTGAAAACCCAATAAAAAAAAGTTCATATGAAGCTATGCAAACATGCAAGGAGATTAATATTAGACCAATTATAGAGGAAGAAGACAATAAATTAGCTTCATTTGCTTTTGGAAAATCAATAGGACTTACATATAAAAAAGAAGAAATTTTATCAGGTACGGAAATAGACTATATGAGTAATAAGGAACTTAGTGAAAATATTGAGTCTATTAGTATATTTTCTAAAATTAGACCAAAACATAAAAGTAAAATTGTTAATTCTTTAAATTATAATGGATTTTGTGTAGCTTCAGTAGGAGATACGCTAAAGGACTTGGAATATCTAAACAATTCCAATATAGCCATTTCAGTAGGAAGTGGATGTAGTACTGTAGTAAGAGAACTTTCAAGTTTATTTTTACAAGAAAATGATTTGAGTAAGATAATAGATTTGGTTCAACATAGTAAAAAGATTGTTAATTATATAAATATATTTGTTCTATTTCTATGTTCTGCAGGGGTAAGCGAAATTTTTATGATACTTATAAGCTTAATTACTAATGGAAATATGCCATTTTCATTTTTAGGCGCAATTTACATAAATTTTGTAATTGTACCATGTTGTGGTAGCTTTATTCTGTTTCAAAGTAGGATTATTGATAAAAATTTAAAAAATATTAATTGTAAATATATAGAAAAAGCTTCGATTAAGAGTTCATTTATAATAATGTGTATATATATATTTATTTATACGATTATAAATAAATACACAATAGTTCAATTCCAAAATATAAATTTAGCTATATTTGTTATATATCAAACCATATTTAGCCTAACATTTTTATATGAAAAACGGATGATAAAGAATAAAATTTCTTATATGTTATTTGCTATGAATTTGTTATTACAAACCATATTTATCCTATATTTTTGGATATTTAAATAAACTGGAATATAATGATTAACTTAAATATTTATTGGATAAAATGAAGTTATGGGGGTATGAGGATGCTTAAAATTATATTTAAAACAGTATTCATTCTGTAATAAGATTATGGAATAGAACAAATTAATATGTTTTATTTATCAAATATTGTTTCGAGTTGAATGGTTAATTATGGCGAGACCTTTAGTGTATTTTGCAATAACTATATTTATGGGATGTCTTACGTGTTTAATGTTAATAAATAATCTTGTTTTAGGTTCAGTTTTAGCTATATCATTTTTAATTATTATGTATTTAACTATAGATAAAAAGTTTTTCTATCTAGTGATTTGTTTTTTTATTATAGGTGTTATAAATTATTATTCTTATTTTAATGTTAATTTACCAAATGAACCTAGGCTCAAAGTAAGAATATCCCAAAAGAGTACATATTATTGTACTGCAACGTCAGGAATTAAGAAGATTGTTTTGGAAGGTAACATATTTAAATTAGTGCAAGGTAGAAATGTTTGGATACAAGGTGATTTTAAAAAATTGCCAGAGTATGATAAAGGGATTGTAGGAACATATACGGTTAAAGATTACGAAATATGTAATGAAGATTTATTATTCAAAATTGAACGTTTTAGAACAGGATTATATAAAAAATTTTTAGTAGTACTTGGAGAAGAAAAAGCTGCTTTAGTAATGGCAGTGTGTTTTGGAGATAGTGCATATATAGAAAAAACTCAAAAGGAAGATTTTAAAAAATTAGGTATTAGTCATGTCATCAGTGTATCAGGGCTACATATGTCAGTAGTATATAAAGCTTTAGAAATTATTATTGGATACAAAATTGCTATATTGGTTTCTTTTGTTTATATGATATTTACAGGAGGGCAAGCATCTACAATAAGAGCGTTTATAATGATTTTTATATTGAAAATATCAAGTAAGGTTTATAAAAAATATGATAGTCTATCATCTCTTAGTCTAGCTGCAATTATATTGTTAATAATAAGGCCATTTTCTATTCTCGATATAGGATTTATGCTTTCTTTTCTTTGCGTACTTGGAATTGTAGCATATAATAAAAAAATGAAAAAGATACTATATAAATTGCCATCTAAATTAAATGAATCTTTTAGCTTAAGCTTAAGTTCTCAAATATTTTCTACTCCTTATGCAATTGTCGCATTAAAAACTTTTAGTTTAGGATTTTTAATTAGTAATTTTTTCTTATTGCCATTTTATACTATAGTTGTAGTATTAGGTAATATTGGATTAGTATGTAGCACAATACATCCAGTATTTAATTTAATAAATTATGGATTGTTTACTATTTTAATGATTATAGAACATATTCAAAAGTTACTTGGACAATTATTACCTGAAATGATTTATTTTTCTTATATAGAGAGTTTAGTTGTATTTGGATTATATGTATGTTATCTTGGAATTAAAAAGGGATATAAACAATTTAAGTATGCGCCACTTTGCATTATCTTTGTTCTATTATTTCAAAATTATAAAATTTTCCCCGAAGTTAGCTATATAAAAGAAAATAAGAATAACATGGTTTTAGTACAGTATATGAGAACTACAATTGTAGTTACCACAGGCAATGTGGATGTGAAGAATATAAAGGTGCCCGTAAAAATAGATAAAGTTTTTCAAGGGTATAAAGGAAGTTCAACTATAAAGTTAAATGATAGATACGGTATTAGACTAATAAGTCGAGGTAAGAAATTAGAAGCACAAATTTATATTTCACAAAAGATAATTGAAAAACAAAATATGTCGGTATATAATAGTATGATCGAAGAAGTTAAACAATATAGGTATATTGTGAAACTAAAAAATGATGAAACATATGTACCTTCAGGTACAATTATAAATAAGTACATAATTATAGGAGATAAAGTTTTAAAATTTTCACGCGGGTTGGAGGAAGTACTTTGATTAACTATGCAGAACTTGAGAAAAGAATTAAAAAACATGATATAAGCAATTGTTATATTTTTTGTGGACCAGATGAAAAATTAATAAAGGATCATGTTAAATTTATAATTGATAGTGTATTAGAAAAAAAATTTATGGATTTGAATTATTTAAAATTTGATGGTAGTAAAACAGAGTTTGAGACAATTAGTGATGCTTGTGAAACCATGCCATTTATGAGTGATAAAAAGATAGTAGTTGTTTATAGAGCATCATTTCTAGATGAAAGTTCCGGAAGTAAAAAAACAGGTGATTTAAAAAGTAAAAATATTGGTTTATTAAATGAATATTTGAAAAATCCATCGCCTAATTGTATTTTAATTATTTATTATACATTTTTGACTGATAGAGAAAAACCAAGTAATAAAATTAAAAAACTAGATAAAAAGGCATGCGTTATAAAAGTAGATAAATTAAAAGGCGAATCTCTTTCCAGAAAGTGTAAGGTTTTATTTGAAAATGCGGGTACAGTTATAGGCAAAACAGAACTTGCTTTGTTTTGCAGTCAGGTAGACAATAATATGAATATAATAGCAAATGAAGTTGAAAAATTGGTTTCATTTACAGATGGAAGAGATATTACAAAAGAAGATATTTTAAAAATGATGCCTCAAAAGAGTGATAATGATATTTTTAACCTGGTAGATTATTTATCAAAAAAAAATATTAAGAGGGCTTTGGATATTTTAGATGAACTTATATATAAAGGAGAGAAAATTCCACTTATATTGTTTATGATAGGAAGGCAGTACAACCTTTTATTCAATCTTAAATTAGGTATTGATAGTGGAAAATCGAAAGAAGTTTTGGCCAGTGAATTAAGGCTTCATCCTTATATTTGTGAAAAAATGATTTCGCAGAGCATGAAATTTAGTTTGAAAGCATTAAAAAGAAACATTGAATTATGTGTAGACACGGAGAAAATCATAAAAAGCACATCTACTGATGATAAAATAAATATTGAAGTTTTTATGATAAAAACTGTTATGTAATATACAATTAATTAACGGAAAAAGAAAAAACAAAAAACAAAAAAACCGGTGTAAATTCACCGGTTTTTTATTATGCAGCTATACTTAGAGCGTTTAATTTTGCTGCAAGTCTTGATTTTCTTCTTGCTGCTTTGTTAATGTGAAGTATTCCTTTTGTTACAGCCATGTCTAAAGCTTTAACTACGGTTGCATATGTAACCTTAGCATCTTCAACATTACCAGTAACGATAGCTTCTTCAAATTTCTTTACCTTACTTTTTAATGCAGTTTTTATCATTGTATTTCTAGCTGTTTTAACTGCAGTAACTTTAATTCTTTTTTTTGCTGATTTAATATTTGCCATGTATTTTCACCACCCTTTGTGTTTAATAACGTTTTAGTAGTCTTGGGTAAAACTACATACGAGTCTTTTTAATTAGTCAACTGATATTATAGCATTAATATTTAAGCACTACAAGTAGAAGTTAATTTATATGCATAGTTTTTATTTTAACGACTTTCATTCTGAAGCCGTTGTAGCTCCGTAAAGTAGATGATTCATCTCTTTCAGAGATGTTACAGCGAACCAGGAGATGATTTAATCTTAGATTATAAGAAGTATAAAATATAAAATATATATTTAAAAAAGAATATTAAGGTAGTATTAGGAAAAGATAATATTAAAAAGATAGTTGAGGTGAAATTATGATAAGTGTAAGAACAGATTTAGCAGTTGAAGCTAAAGAAATATACAAGGCAGAAAACAATGGTGAGATGCCTGGTGTTGATGTAGAAGAGTCTATGGAGGGTGATATTAAAATTACTAATGTACAAATAGTAAGCGACATTGGAGAAAAAATGATGGGAAAACCAAAAGGTACATATATAACTATTGATATTCCAGAATTTGTTCACTATGATGGTGATGCTATGGATAGAGTAAGTGTTGTAATGGGAAAGGTTCTTGAACCACTTATAAAATTGGATGATAGTATGACGGCTTTAGTGGTTGGACTAGGTAACTGGAATGTTACTCCTGATGCTGTAGGACCAAAAGTTGTTTCAAAGATAATGGTAACAAGGCATCTTAAAGAACTGGTACCGGATTCAATAGATGAGGGAATAAGACCAGTATGTGCTATATCACCTGGCGTACTCGGAATAACGGGAATGGAAACTGGCGAAATAATTCGTGGCATAGTAGAAAGGATAAAACCAAACTTAGTAATTTGTATTGATGCATTAGCTTCTAGAAAAATGAATAGAGTGAATAGAACTATACAAATAGGTACTACTGGAATTTCTCCAGGAGCAGGAATTGGCAATAGAAGAATGGAAATAAGCGAAAAAACCTTAGGTGTTCCAGTAATTGCAATTGGAATTCCTACAGTAGTTGATGCTGCAACACTTGCAAATGATACTATTGATTTAGTACTCGATGAGATGATTAAATCGGCAAGTGAGGGAAAAGAATTTTACAACATGTTAAAGTCAATCGACAAGGCAGAAAAGCAAAAGATGATTGCTGAAATATTAAATCCATACGTTGGTAACCTTGTAGTTACACCAAAGGAAATTGACATGGTTATAAATTCTGTCTCTAAAATTATTGCTAATGGGATAAACATAGCATTACAACCAGCTTTAGATTTGGATGATATAAATAAGTATTTAAACTAGTAATAACTTTCAGCCCTCCCTCATATGTATGGTATAAGGTAGATGAAAATAAGATTAGTAAAATTTACTAACTATTTTTCTATATACTTGAGCAGGAGGGTGCAAATGAGTTACAAAGGTATAAAGCTTGATGGCAATGATAAAAATATTTCAAACAAAAAAATGAATATATTAGAATATCTTTTTATGAAAAATGGTAATGTGAAAATATTTTTTTGTACCTTCACATTACTAATTATTTTTTTTATAGGACTTATTTTACCTAGAAATGCAAAGGCAGTTAGTGAGGGAGATAATAAAAACTCTTTTTATATTAATGTTATGAATAATGTATTATCCGCAGTTAAATCCTCAAGCACAAAGCTACAGGAAGATAATAGCGAAGACAGTATGAATGCAGGGATGTTATCTTTTTTAGGAATAGACATATCAAACCCAATATCAATAGTTGTAAAAGAAATTGCATATTTGGATAAAAGTGAAGGCAGTACTGACACAAGTAATTCAGAAACATTTAGTCTTAACCCATTTAATTTAGATGATAAACAGGTAAGTAAGTCTGACACAAAGGCTTCAAATGTTGTAGCAAATTTATACAATCCTTCTTTAAAAACAACTTTAAATAAGACAAAACCAAGAGTTCTTATATACCATTCACATACATCGGAGGCATATCGTACTTCTAGTTCCGATGCATCAAATACAAAGGCTAGTTTGGATAAAACAAGAAATGTATGTGCTGTAGGAGATATTATAGCTGACGAATTAGAAAATAAATATGGAATATCAGTTATACATGATAAAAACGTGAATGACACAGGAGATTATAACAATGCTTATAAAAAATCAGGAGTTACTTTGGATAAGTATCTTAAGAAATATGGAAAATTTGATTTGATTATAGATTTACATAGAGATAGTATTACGGATAACAATGCAGTAACCACTAAAATAAATGGTGAAAAGGTTGCAAAATTTATGTTTGTAGTAACAGATAAAAATCCTAATTATGCTAGGCAGAAAAAGTTAATAAACTCAATGATAACAATATCTAATAAATTATATCCAGGATTTGCACGTAGCAACCCAATTTATTATTATCATTGGGGCATGGGTTTTTATAATCAGAATAGAAGCAATAATGCGATGCTAATTGAAGCAGGGACGTACACTAATACTGTAAAAGAAGTGAAAAATACTGGTAAATATCTATCAAGAGTAATTGCAGAACAATTAAATGGTAAAAAATGAATAATTTAAATTAAAAAAGTGCACCCTTATTAATGAGAAGATAATAATTAGTAGTTGTTATCTTTAAAGAAATGTAAGGGGGCACCTTTTATGCGTAAAAGAGGTAGAATTAAGTATTTTCTTATTATTAGTATTTGTTTGTCTATATTCATATATGGATTTACTATAATAAATATTAATAAACCTGAATTAGTGAAGGAAAAGTCCAAATTTACAATAAACATAAAATTAAAACCTTTTGATTTTAGAGTAGAGACTAAGAATTACGTTTTTTATGTTAATGATAAAATTATCTATAATATTAATAAAATTATTTATAATATGAAAGAAAAATGTATTGATACATATAATGAGATTATTCCTAAATAATATATGGTTAACTCTTGAAATAAAATAAAGTGGTGAATTGAAAAAGTAACTTCCACTTTGCAGAGTTAACTTCCACCGTAAAAAGAGTTGAAAAAGTTTTTCAATAAAAAAACGTTTATTTTTGCTATTCTTCTAACAAAA
>NZ_JAHLEC010000108.1 GCF_018861705.1 Clostridium psychrophilum
GAACGTCACAATGGACTAATTCGTCGCTTCATTCCTAAAGGAAACCGTATGTCAGATTATAGTGTCTCTGATATTTCATTCATCGAGGAATGGATGAATACGCTTCCTAGGTGTATACTCCAATATAAAACTCCTGAAGATCTATTCGAAGCACAATTAATATATAATATTACTAATATATATTACTAATTCAATATTTATTATTTTAACAACATTTTGGAAGCTTGACAACTGCCATCTTCTATAAGTGGCAGTTGTCAAGCCTAGGGAAATTGCTTTGGTGGCAGTCTAAATCTGCTTCCAAAGTTGTTAATATTGCAGCGACCCAGGAGATGATTTAATATTATACAAAATAAATTTAGTGAGGTGCTGTAGTTTTTTGATAAAAACAATGAGCATATAACAGTTTTTATAATTTGGAGGCGAAATACTTTGATACTTAATATATGTTGGTACTTTTTCATTTATGCATTTTTAGGATGGTGTACTGAGGTTATATATGCAGCTGTAAAGACAGGTAAATTTGTAAACCGAGGATTCTTAAATGGTCCATATTGTCCGATTTATGGAGTTGGAGTCATAGTAGTACTCTATTTGCTAGAGCCTGTAAAAAACAATGTATTTTATATGTTTTTAGGCTCAGTCTTTATTACTAGCACCATAGAGCTTATAGGTGGATTTGCACTTGAAAAAATATTTCATCAGAAATGCTGGAATTACGATGACGAGCCCTTTAATATTTGTGGATACATTTGCCCTATGTTTTCACTTGTGTGGGGATTAGCTTGCCTTGTTGTGGTGGACAGAATTCACCCGTTTGTTTTTTCTCTCGTTAATTGGATTCCACAGATGGCAAGTAAGGTTTTACTGATGATTTTTGCCTGCCTTTTCATTATAGATCTCATTGCAACAGTAAAATCTATTTTGAAATTGAACAAAAAACTTGAAATAATTGATGGAATCACATTTAAAATTCGAGAGATGTCAAATAATATAGGAGAGAATATTGCTACAGGAGCTATTGATATAGTGAAGAAGAAGGATGATTTGGAAGAAAATTTCGAAACAAAAAAAGAAATTTTAAAAGCGGATTTAACTGAAATGAAAGGTGAACATCAAAAAGCATTGGTTCATCGAAAACAAGCCCTTAAAGACCTTCATAATTCAAATAGAGAAATCTTAGAAGCCACTCATTTTGGAGAAAAAAGGTTTCTGAAAGCATTTTCTGAATTAAAATCCATAGAGCATAAAGATGCTCTTGAAAAATTAAGAAATTTTATTTTAAATGGATTGAGTGTTCCAAAGAAAACAAAAGCAAGCAGCGAAAAAGATAAAACTGATGTAGAGAAATAAACTGATTAGTTTAGGGCTGTATAATTATTATTAATGACAGCACTAATTAACATTTTGTCTTCTATACTTTGTTTTAATATATCCTCTAAGGCTAAAAATGCTTGATTCAAAGTAATACTCTCGCACATTGTATTTCTACAAAAAATAGCTTCGGTAATCGAAGTTTTAAATTTTGAATAATACTTAATGGTATAAATTGGCTTCATTTCTTTTCTATCATTATCATCAAAATTCGTTGCAATGACTACATCATACTGCATTAAGTCATGAATTTCTTCATGACTTTCTTCAATGTATTCTTCCTGATATTCTTTATGCTTTATATGTTTTTCCCTCTTACTTTTGAATAATCCAAATAACATATTTATCCCACCTTATAAT
Organism: Clostridium psychrophilum; assembly: GCF_018861705.1. Taxonomy (GTDB): domain Bacteria; phylum Bacillota; class Clostridia; order Clostridiales; family Clostridiaceae; genus Clostridium_AD; species Clostridium_AD psychrophilum. The sequence goes on from NZ_JAHLEC010000108.1 coordinate 1,735, forward strand.
TTTTAACTGTTTCGCTTATAAATGTTGAACCTAATAACAATATAGCTCCTATTATCTGAATCACTGACATGTTCTCACCAAACACAATGAACGAAACAAATAATGCTGTTATTGGATCTATGTAACTTAGCGCAGCGATACTTTGAGCTTTTAAACCTTTCATTCCATTAAAAAACAAATAAAATCCAAGTCCGGTATGAATAACTCCTAGTGTTATAATACATACAATAGAAATACCTGTTATATGAAATAAACTAACCCTATCTGCTATAAAAACATAGGGTATAAGCATTATAGTTGATAATAACAATTGAACCAATGTTGTTTCTAGTCCACTCATATCTTTAATAAACTTATTGGTGAGCATTAATGTGGCATAAAATATTGCTGCAGCAATGCCATAACAGATACCTAATAAATGATTATATTGTGCGACACCATTTACCCTATTCTGTACGATTAGAAACATTCCTAGTACTGCAATACTTATACATATAACTTTTTTAAGTGATAACTTTTCTTTAAGTACAAAAGGTGACATAACAATAACGAAAACCGGTGAAAAGTAATAGCTTAAAGAAGCATTCGCAATTGTTGTATACTTATACGCTTTAAAAAGAAGCATCCAATTAATAGCTAATGCAAAACTCGATAATAACAATACAAGAAAATTTTTCTTTATGTTTGGCAAAGATATTTTCTGTTTTGTAACTATAGTAATGCCGAGCAAAAATAAGCTACCTATAAAACCTCTCAGAAGAGCTATTTCACTTGAGGGCAAGTCAATATATCTTACAAAAATTCCAACTGTACCAAAGATCATCATAGATAATATAAAATGTATTTTTAATTTCATTTCAATTTCTAATAATGTTTTCCATTATGTATTCCTCCTTATTATAAAACTTTATTAAACCTTAATTTTGTTAAATAATTATAACATTTATTTTGTGGCAATTCACTTACTTTTGTTATTAAATTGTCTCATTGATATTCCATAGTAATCAGTATTGGGAGTAGGGTGTGAATCTATAGATTTTGGCATTGCACAAGGAATGAGCAGCTGCGTTACAAACTGAGGTATACTGGTAGTTACTATACGCTTTTGTAATAACTAAATGACCTAAATTATCAAAATAATTCGTGATCACAAATTGTTCATGACCCCAGGGATATTATAAAGCAAATTCTTTTTTCTATTTTAAGTACTATTTTAATTGTAAATACTATCTAGATAGAATACAATTTTATTATATTAGCTATATATTTAAGTCTTTCTTATTAGTCTATGTTAAAGTTATTAAAAGCTATATAAATAGAATTGATGTTAGATATCCTATAAGCGAAGAAGTCCAACGTGGTTTATTTGCCACAAAAACATACAGAATAAGAAAAATACTCAATCACTTGCTAAACATCTCAGTATTATGAAAGTGATGAAAGTGATGAAAAGTAACTTTATAAAAAAGAGCAAGTTTAAAAGGCAGTATAAAAGGATGGTGTATTAAATGTTAAATAAACGTAGTATAGTAATAAAACCACAGCAAGAAGAGGAAGTTCATAACAATATAACATCAGAAGAAAAAAGGGTAACAATAACACCAAAAATGATAAAAGAGCTATTAGATCAGTCTATAATAGGCCAAGAAGGGGCTAAAATAGAGTTATCTATAGAATTACAAAATCATATGATAAGGATCGCAACTGGTATAGATTTAGAGAAACATAATATATTACTAACTGGACCAACAGGTACTGGAAAAACTTTACTAGCCAAAAAATTATCAGATATTGCCCAAGTACCATTTGTTATTGGTGATGCTACAAGTTTGACCGAGGCTGGATATGTTGGTGATGATATTGAGAGTATGATATACTCACTTTTAGTAAGGGCACATGGCGATATTGAACTTGCCGAGAAAGGAATTATATTTATTGATGAACTTGATAAGATAGCCAAAAAGGGTGAGACTATGACTATTACAAGAGATGTATCAGGTGAAGGCGTTCAGCAAGGATTACTTAAGATGGTTGAAGGTGGTATTGTTAGAGTACCAGAAGGTGGAGGTCGTAAAAATCCCACAAGTAAAATGATTGAGATAAATACAACTAATATTTTATTTATTGCAGGTGGATCTTTTGATGGTATTGAAACTATTGTCGAAAATCGACTTAAATTCACTCCAAATAATAGATTAAAACAGTTTAGTAAGCCAGGAATTGTTAGATCATTAGGTTTTGATGTATCTAACACTGTAGAATCAACTGTAAAAAATTATGAAAAAGATTACAAATATACAAAGTATCTTAGATCAAACATAATTAAAAAAGATTTGCAGGAGTTTGGATTAATTCCAGAGTTACTTGGTAGATTTCAAGTATTATCAAATTTAGATCCATTATCAAGAGACAATCTGATTGAGGTACTTAAGCTTGATACTAGTGTATTTGAACAGTATAGAAAGATATTTGCTTATTTGGGTAAAAATCTTGAGTTTAACGATAATTGCTTTGAAGCAATTGCAGATATTGCTATTGAAGAAAAGATGGGTGCTAGAGGACTCGTTAGTATTGTTTCAAGAGTTTTAAGAGATTTAAGATTTGATGCTCCGTCTGAAGACACTAAAGATTACTATGTAGACAAAGACTATATACATAATGTCTATGCTAAGATAAACAAAGATCTGCCTATAACGACTGACATAGAAGGCAAAGTATAATCACAAGTAGCAGGTGAACCATTATAAGACTCACGGGAAAAGGCAAAAGAATATTTCGTGAAGAGATACGGTAGCAGATATCTCAAAATTATAATATCTAGAATCGATACCGTATGTCACCTATAAAATAACCCTAAAGAAATTGTGGATAGATTAGTATAAAAATTATCCGCAATTTCTTTATTCTTTTATCTATAATTATAAAGCACGTTATTTATCTTAAAAACGAACTTTGGCAAGAACTCTATTGGTATTAATATATCAACAGTTACAGAACAGAACATAATAAAAAAGACAAATATTAAAGGAGTATAACATATGGTTAGATCAATTATGAAAGACATATTTTTTCTTAATCAAAAATCAGAACTTGCTACAAAAGCAGATGAGCAGGTTGTGCAGGATTTGCTTGATACGCTTAAAGCAAATAAAGAAGGATGCGCTGGAATGGCAGCTAATATGATTGGTGTTAAAAAAAGAATTATTGTGATCAGTATGGGCGACATGAACGCTGCGATGATTAACCCTGTGATAGTGAATAAATCGCGTCAATATATAGCGGAAGAAGGATGTCTATCACTTATAGGTGTTAGAAAAACTAATAGATTCAAAGAGATAGAAGTAGAGTATTTTGATTCGCGATTTAAGAAACGAAGGGGAAAATACTCAGGATGGATTGCCCAAATTATTCAACATGAAGTAGACCACTGTGATGGGAAAGTCATATAGAAAAAAGATAAGAGAGCTGTTCAATTATCTAATACGCTTAAGATTTTATAATATTTATCGTTTTAGATGCGGTATAATAGTGTTTAATAGGCTGCAATTAGTTACCTAAAATATAGTACTTACGGGGGAACACCATGGATTTATCAACTGTTTTTTTAATGTTTATATATTTATTTAATATAATATGCATTTTGATACTGATTTTTATAAAACAAAGTGATACGAGAGTTATATTTGCATGGCTTTTAGTATTCTTATTTTTACCTTATGTTGGTTTTGTTCTTTATTTCTTGGTCGGTAGTAGATATAAAATGCGTATCATGTCAAAAAAGTATGGTATGGGTGAAATAGAAGAAAAGTACAATAAAGTGCTAGCAAAACATATTCATAATATTGATACGGATAAAATACAATTTAGAGAAGTAGAAACTGAAAAATATAGAGACTTAATTGCGATGAACTCAAAAAATATAATGGGTTATTTTACTCAAAATAACGAAGTAGAACTTTTATTAAATGCTAAGGAAACATTTTCTACGATTTTTAAAGATATTAGAAATGCAACAAAAAGTATTGAAGTAATGTATTATATTTTTAGAGCAAAAGATAAGATCGGTAAAGAATTTATATCTCTTTTAGAAGAAAAGGCAAGACAGGGGGTAAAAGTAACTTTAATATATGATGGGCTTGGATCTATGCATACTCATATGAGTGATTTTAAGGAGTTAAAAAAAGCTGGTGGGCATGTATACAGATTTTTGCCTTCTATTATAAAAAGTTTATTGCTTGCAAATTACAGATTACATAGAAAAATAGTTATTGTGGATGGTAAAATTGCTCATACTGGTGGAATTAATGTGGGGGATGAATATTTTGGTTTAAAAAAGATAAATAAACCTTGGAGGGATACAACAATACGTCTGACTGGTTATAGTGTACTTTCATTTCAAACAAGGTTTTGGTCTGATTTAGTTTTTTTGCAAAATCAAAGTTTTAGAAAGATAAATAGGGCTAAATTAAAGTTTGACGAAAGGTTATTAAAAAGTTTTTATGATCCTATTAAAGAAGGAAACATAGGAGTACAAATACTCTCAAGTGGACCTAGTAGTAAAAATGACTCTATAAAAGATAGTTATGTTAAGATGATTACCACCTCAAAAAAATATTTATATATTCAAACACCATATTTTATTCCAGATAAAACTATATTAGATGCACTAAGGATGGCAGTTGCTGGTGGTGTTGATGTTAGAATAATGATTCCTGGTATACCAGATGACAAACCTGTTTATGCTGTTTCATTATTAAATGTGGCAAAACTTTTAAAGTATGGTGTAAAGGTATATCTGCATTCAGGTTTTCTTCATGCAAAAACACTTGTTATAGATGACTACGTTTCAACAGTAGGAACTGCAAATGTTGATATTAGAAGTTTTAGTCTTGATTATGAAGTTAATGCATTTATTTATAATAATGAATTTGCAATTAAATGTCGTGATACATTTTTAAATGATATCCAAGATTGCACGATATTTGATATTGAAACATATTCTAATCGTGGTTTGTGGAAAAAGATCTATGAATCTGTTTGGCGTTTTATTACTCCGCTTGCTTGAAATTTAATAAAGTATGCAGCGACCAAGGAGAGAATTTAATTAGTAAAACAATTTGTGATCACAAATTGTTCATGCTCCCGATCACAATTCAAAAGGTACCAGATCTGTATAGAGCTGCTGTAATGCTGGATTTGTCAAATCTAGCAACACAATAATAGCAATACAATACCTACATCAAATGAATCAAATACAAAAATACATTAAAAAGACTTTAGATAGTCTTTTTTTATTGTTTTGGATACTATATGTTTATAAATTAGAAGTCTAATAATAGTTTTATAATGCATTTTGGAGATTAATGTAATGTAATCAAGATTTTACTATTATACATAATAAATAAAAAAACATATTGTAATTGTTTGAATATTTTACAATTGTTTGTAAAAATGCTAGCCAATTGAAAGAACTTTAGTTATAGATATCCATATTGCTAGGGCTTTATACATATAGTAACTAAGTTTTACAAAAAAAGCTAAAGATTTTATCTTTTGTTTTCGATAATTAAAATAACAGAAAGCTTTTAATTGATGAAGAATCAATTCAAAAATTAAGTCCTGAAATTTTAAGCATTAGTCAAAATAGTATACAAGGTATCAGTATAATTGACGCCCCAATCTTTCATTTGTTATCTTTGCAAGTATTTCTTTAACTCAAGCGTTATCTATAGAAGTCGAATATAACGTTATTCTTTGTTCAACTTCTAGTGGATTTTCTGTTGTGGAGAGTGAGATTAAAAAATTATCTTAATATATTAAAAATAGTTCAACAGATATTTGGAGGTGCTTATGGAAACAAACCTTTTTATAGTAATAGCTCATAGCATAGAACTAGATTCTTTTTTGGCAGTTATAGAACTAATTGAAAGTTGTGAAATTCAGCTTGGTAATCGATATCCTATAGCAGGTATTTTGTATGCCGGTATAGATGTTGATCATCAGTTGGTACTTAATAAAATTTATGAAAAATGGCCAAATTTACAGCTAATTGGTTGCACAACAGATGGAGAATTTTCTTCAGAATGTGAATATGTAGAGGATTCAATGGTTTTGACATTATTTGTTTCTAAAGAGATAAAAATCGTTTCAGGTTTTATCAATAATACAGCAACAGATGTGAGAAAAGAATGCAGTCAAGTATTTTACGAAGCTGTGGGTAGATTAGGGCAGACGCCTAAACTGTGTATATTGCTTTCTGATGTGTTTAAAATCAATGGGGAGACAGTTATGGAGCAGTTAACTTCTCTCACAGAAGGTAAACTCCCAATTGTGGGTGGTATATCAGCAGATAGTTGGCGATTTAATGAGTCCAAGCAATTTTATAATAAAATATCATCATCTGATATATCTTCCTTTTTACTTTTAGCTGGGGAATTTAATTTTTCTTTTGGAATAGACAGTGGGTGGGAAGCAATTGGAGAGATGGGAACTATTACAAAATCAGAAGGTAATGTGATTTATGAAATAGATCACAAGCCTGCGCTTAAATTTTATAGTGATATTCTTGGTGAGAATGTTAAACCCACTCTTGAACTACCAATTGCCGTATATGATGAAGATGGTGATTTTCAATTTATGCGTAGCACTTTTGAAAATTATGATAACAATATAGGCTCAGTGACCTATCTAGGCAATGCTCCAGCTGATTATAAAGTCCGTATTACTATGGTAAACCGTGAGTCAATTTTGAAAGGTGCGAAAAGTTCAATTAACCATGCAGTAAGCACATTTCCATCAAATGGGTCACCAGTTATAGCATTATGTTTTACTTGTTCATCTCGAAGGATTCTACTTGGAACACGCACTATAGATGAGTACGAAATCGTTGGTAAAAAGTTTGAAAAAAGCGTGAAATTTGTTGGGTTTTATTCCTATGGTGAGTTTTGTCCAAATTTAAATAAATTAACAAATAAGTTTCATAACGAAACCTTTGCAGTTGTATTGTTAGGTTAAAGTAAATAGAAGGGAGGTTGAAAATGGAGGGGGATAGCTTAGATATCAGTAATAGGCAAATCGCAATTTTAAGAAAAAAATTAGAACGTTCCGAACAAAGTCGAAAACTTATAGAGAATGCAAAAGATCATTATGATTTAGTTTATCGTTTTAATATTCAAAAGCTAGATGCGCAGAATAAATTACTTGACATTAAGAATAGAGAACTGGATTTAGTAAGATTAGAATTGATTGCCAAGAACAAGGAACTTGAAAAAACATCAACTACAGACTCACTTACAGGACTTCCTAACAGGAAAAAGATGTTATAAAATATTAGTACATTAATAGAGAAAAAAATGAAAAATTCGCTATTTTTTTTATAGATTTAGATAATTTTAAAAATATAAATGATAATTTAGGTCACCATGCTGGGGATGCTATTCTTAGAGCTGTCGCAGTGAGATTAAAGGCGGTTATTAGGTCAAGTGATACAATTAGTAGAGTTGGTGGAGATGAATTCATAATAATATTAAAACATTTGAAATTCTCTGCAAATGTTGAAAAAATTGTAACAGATGTTGCAACATCCATTTCAACAACATTAAGAACTACTTTTACCTATAATGGGAATACTATGTTTGTTGGTGTGAGCATAGGTATAAGTATATTCCCTGACCATGGAACAGATGTAGACACTTTAATTAACAATGCTGATTTAGCTATGTATAATGTAAAGCACAATGGTGGGTATGGGTATAATACTTATTCTAGTTCAATGAATAATAAATCAATAGATAAATTAAAAATGAAAACAAAATTAAACAATGCAATGTCAAACAATGAATTTATAACTTATTACCAACCTATTATAGATTTAAAATCAATGAAAATTTCAAGTTCGGAAGCACTTATTAGATGGAGACAAGGAGATACGATTATTCCTTCTGCAGAATTTATTCCAATTGCAAAGAGTATAGGTGAAATAGTAGCAATTGATAATTGGATGATAGAAAATGCTTGTATACAATGTAAAAAATGGCAGGTACTAGGTACAAAGGATTTTAGCATATCAGTAAATACCTCATATAAGCAATTAAAGCAATTAAATTTTGTAAAATTAGTTAGAGATATATTGAAAGCTAATTTATTGTCACCAAGGTACTTAAATCTGGAAATTACAGAAGATGTTACATTAGAAGAACCTGAGTTAATTATAGATATACTAACAAAGTTAAAATGCTTTTAGGGGTTAAAATATCCTTGGATGATTTTGGGACAGGATATTCTTCCCTTAATTATGTGAATATGCTACCAATTGATACAATAAAAATTGATAAATCACTTATAGTGGGATTAGAAAATGGTTCTAAAAATATATTTATTATCAATTCAATAATAGTAATGGCACATAGTTTAAATATTAAAGTCATTACAGAAGGAATTGAAACAGAAGCCCAATTCCATATTCTAAAAGAGCTTAAATGTGATGCAATTCAAGGATATTTAATTGGTAAACCAATGACTGTATCTGAGTTCGAAGAAAAATTTATCAATCAGGTAATTACTTAGAAATATATATAGGAATATCTTGAAAAACTAATTTCATTATTTCATGTAAGTCAGATTGCTAGCAAAACAAATGAGATATTTATACAGTGTATTTATAAACTTGAAGGTTGCTTTGGGATTAGTTACAGTAAAGTTGATGGGGAAGATAAAATATCTTACTATATGGAGGCATTTGCATATTTACACATAGCTATATCTATATTTACTTTTTTCAGGAGAATGACACATAGCCATCAACCTAACAAACCCAATAAATGTTAAAATGATTATTGACTTTTCTTAAAATTTATATAAAAAACAGCTTAATATTACATATATAGCAATAAATTACATTGTTTGTTTTTTGATATTCAGTTAAATAATATATAATTTTATTATGTATTATTTTTATACAAATTTAAGTAGAGCGAGGTACAATAATGAATAAAAAACTGAGAATACTAACAAGAAATCTGCA
>NZ_JAHLEC010000109.1 GCF_018861705.1 Clostridium psychrophilum
CTCCTGAAGATCTATTCGAAGCACAATTAGATATAATTTATGCAGCATAAGTAAATTCAACGATTTAAGTCATAAATACAAATTGGTTCAACTTGTTATTGCAATTGATCTAATTATTATTAATACGAATAAATATAGAGTTATAAACACAGACTAAATAAAAATGTGGTGTAATAATGGATAAAAAGCTGAGCCTTATAATGTTTAGTGGCGAATATGACAAAGCTTTAGCTGGATTAATACTCGCAAATTCAGCTAAGGAATTAGGGATGGAAGTATCTATGTTTTTTGCATTTTGGGGTCTGCTCTTATTAAGAGACCCTAATAAAAATATAACCAAAGACAAATCATCACTTGAGAAGCTTATGGGTGCAATGACTCCCAAAGGTCCAGATGAACTCCCCCTATCCAATATGAACTTTAGTGGATTCGGTAAAAAAATGCTTGAAGCTATGATGAAGAAGGACGCAACCCCAACTCTTTCAAAATTTCTAGAGGGTGCTGTAAAAAAAGGAATTAACTTATATGGTTGCAAGCTTTCAATGGAAGTTATGGGGTTTAAAAAAGAAGAACTCATTCCAGAAATTAGAATCATAGATGCCAAAGATTATTTAAAGGATGCTCTTGAAACCGATATACAATTATTTATATAAATTCTCATAAATGAAATATAGCTCTATTAGATACTTGGTATTATAAAGCATCTAATAGAGTTTTTCATAGTTTATCATATTCCGTTTTTCCTTATGATTTTTAATAACAATAATGTCTTTATATTTTTTCATCAACATATCCAAATAAAACTTCATTTCTATAATATTTGTTGTAAAATATTTCAATAATTAAAAATCGAGATATTTATTATACCATTTATATATAAACTTTAATAAAAAATAAGATTAGAATCATATTAAAATATGTAATAAGAAATAAATTTTACTATATTAAATACTCATATTTTGTTATATTATATAAGTATATGGATATTATAATAATAAAAATAAATAAAGAAACTGGAGTGTGTTATGAAACTAAATAAAAATCTACTTAAGATAATTGCAATTGCTATTTTAATAGGAATTATAGGCTTTATTTATAATTTTAACAATTTAGTAACCCCCACAAAAAATACAAATGTTGATACGCTAAATAACGCAAAAAAAGTTAGTGTAACAAAACAAGAGAAACTTTCTAAATCACAGAAATTAAATAAGCTTTCTGTAAACACTAATACAAAAACAGCCAAAACTGTTTATATGGACAAAAATAGTAAAATACCAATTCTTATGTATCATTCTATTAGTTATGAAAAAGGAAATACACTAAGGATTCCTAAAGAAACTTTTAGGGAGCAAATGAAATATCTTAAGGATAATAATTATACAACATTAACATTAGATGATCTCTATAGTTATATGAAATCTAATAAGTGCCTTCCAAAAAAATCCATAGTCATAACTTTTGATGATGGTTATAACGATAATTACACAAATGCATATCCTATATTAAAAGAATTTAATTTAAAAGCGACTGTATTTGTAATTACAAATACCATCGATAAAGATAAAAATTATTTAACTTCCAACGAAATAAAATTAATGGATAAAAATAACATGCAAATAGAAAGTCATACTGCTGCACATGATCACTTAAGTACAATTTCTTATATATCTGATGTAAAAACAATGACAATAGCTAAGTCCAAATTAGAAGGTATATTAAATAGGAAAATAAATTACATAGCATATCCATATGGAGAATACAATTATGACACAATAAAGGCAGCAAAAAAAACGGGTTATACCCTAGCTTTTTCAACAGAATATGGTTGGATAAATAAAGATAATAATATTTATTCGTTAGGTAGAATCTTTGTTAGTTCCAGCTATAATATAGAAAAATTCAAATCAAAACTAAAACAATAATACACTATATAAAAACTCATGTTTTATATTATGTAATTAATTCGTTTATGTATTCTACTCTAAGAAAATATCTTACTTAAAATATTGTTATAAGGAAATAGGTGAAAAATGTGAAATCAAGACTGTTTAAATTAATTGCTATAGCTTTTGTAATACTGGTTGTTGTAGGTATTAAAATGGTTGTTAATAATTCATTAAGGAGCAATAATATAAAAAATAGTAATGTTATTGCTCTTAATAATAAAACTAAAATAAATTCTAATAAAAATAAAGAAATAAAAAAACAACAAACTACAAATGCTCAAATAAAAAGGCAAAAACAAATAGACTTAGAAAAAACGTGGAAAATAGGTTATGACCAATTTTTTAAACAAGAATATAAACAAGCTATCTCAACACAAAGACAGGTCATAAAAGAAGATCCCAATTTTTACAAAGCATATGCTGTGGAAGGAATTGCATTAGCCTACAGCGGCAATTTTAATGAAGGCATGAAACAAATTGACCACGCCTTAAAACTTAAACCTAATTATGGATATGGAAGGTTTAATAAAGCATTAGCTAATGAATTGTTTGCTAACTATGATGAAGCTATTAAATGGTATAAAAAAGATTTAGAAGTTGAAAATTACGAATGGAGTTATTATGGCATTGCTAGTATTTATGGACGAAGAGGTGATGTAAAAAATGCTATAAAATATTTAAAATTAGCTATTGATATTAGCCCCAGTATTAAAAATACCGCAAAAAATGAAAAAGATTTTAATAATGTGCGCAAAAATAAAGAATTTAGCAAATTAATTTCTATAGGTAATTAATAAAAATGCTTTAGCAATTTTTTGCTAAAGCATTTATTCTTTGTATTTTTATAATAAAGCCATTAGAACTGGGATTACTATTAGAGTTCCTATAGTTGAAATTGCTATCATGAGGGATGCAAAATCGTAATCTGAATTATAAGCTCTTGAAATTATAGCTGAATTGGCCATGACAGGCATCGCCGCCTGTATAACAAATACGGAACTCATAAGATGTGGTATATGAAACATAGGTGCGATCAGTATTACTAATACTGGTGAAATGACAAACCTACCTATTAATACCCAAATAATATCCAGACTAAATTTTACAGATTTTATATTTACTAAATAAATGGAAGCACCAATAAAAAACATAGATAAAGGTGTTGTAATATTTCCCAAATTTTTACTCGTATCCATAAGAAATAATGGCAATTTAATATTTAATAACACCAAACCCATTCCAACTAAAAAACCCATCAACGGAGGAGATAATATTTTTTTTATAATATCAATTGGGGAAAATTTTACTGCTCTTTTATTTCCATCTTTAGTTATCTCATATACACCTAAAGTCCAAAAGAATGTAGTATTAGCTATATAATAAAGTAACACATAAGGCACACTTTTTTCTCCAAATAATGCTAAATTAACTGGAAGTCCCATAAATATAGTATTCGAATTGAAAAACATGGATACAAATAATCCACGTCTATTAATCTTAACTTTTACAATTTTAGCAACTAACTTAGCAATAACAAAGCAACTACCTATTGTTACAAATGGAACTGTTAATCCACTAGAATCCGCTATAAGCATTTTTTTTGTAAAATTGCTTAAAATTGTGTTAATCATCATCATTGGAAGTGAAATATTTATAACTATAGTTGTTATTAAATTAATCGCCTTATCATCAATAAATTTTTTATATGCTAAGAAATAGCCTATTGCGATCATTATTATTATACTTAATACACTTTGATCTGCTGCAAAAAACATGCAAGCTCACCCCAAATTTTAATTATCTTAATTAATTTCACCATATTTTATGAGTGCTTACAATAAATAAGCCATCACCTTTTATGTATTTTAGCAATTATGATAAAAGGAACTTTTAGCATACACATCACTATTTAATACTTTTTCTATACTTCATTTGGACTCAACCTTTTAAATTTTTCACTTATAACCTTAAGCCTTTAGCCTTATATTTTAGTGTTGAAAGACGATTAAGTGCCTCTTTTAGTGTGTCTGTCTTTTTAGCAAAATGAAACCTTATCAAATGGTTAACATCTTCTTTAAAAAAGCTTGAACCAGGAACTGCAGCAACACCAACTTCTTGTGCTAACCACTCACAAAATTTTATATCGTTAGTTGATCCAAATTCTGATATATCAACCATTATATAATATGCACCTTGTGGAGTTGTATATGTTAATCCTATATCATCAAGCCCTTTTAAAAATAAGTTTCTCTTTTCAGTATAAATTTTTTGCAGCCCATAATAATAACTGTCATCAAAATTCAATGCTGTCACCGCAGCTTCCTGCAGTGGTGACGCTGCGCCAACTGTAAGAAAATCATGAACTTTTTTTGCAACATCAATAATTCTTTCAGGTGCTATAATATAACCTAGTCTCCATCCAGTAATAGAATATGTTTTTGATAAAGAACTACAAGATATAGTCCTTTCAGCCATATTGGGTAGTGACGAAATATATGTATGCTTGAATGGTGCATAGATTATATGTTCATAAACCTCATCGGTAATAACAAAAGAATCATATTTTTTTGCTAAATCAGCAATTATTTTTAGCTCATTATAAGTAAATACTTTCCCAGTTGGATTAGAAGGATTACACAGTATTAATGCTTTAGGTTTTTGCTTAAAAGCATCTTCTAATTCAGTTGCGTCAAAATTAAAGTATGGTGGTTTAAGTGACACAAATATTGGCTGTGCTCCTGCTAAGAAAGCATCGGCAGTATAATTTTCATAAAATGGTGAAAAAACTATAACTTTATCCATCGGGTTACAAACAGTCATCATTGCTACCATCATTGCCTCTGTACTTCCACACGTTACGACAATCTCACTGTTTGCATCAATACTTCTCCCCATAAATTTTGACTGTTTTCTTGCAAGAGCTTCTCTAAAATTCTGAGCCCCCCAAGTAACAGCATATTGATGAGGTCCTTTGCTTACAACTTTACTTAAAGAATTAAGCAATTCTTTAGGTGGATTAAAATCCGGGAATCCTTGAGAAAGATTAACTGCATTATATTTATTTGAAATTCTTGTCATTTTTCTAATAATAGATTCAGAGAAAAAAGAAGTTCGGTTACTTAAACTTGGCATATTACACTTCCTTATAATTTATTTTTGATAACTATTTTTTTAAATTGCCTTAACTGTTAACTCAATTTTCTGCATATTCTTAAAAAAGCTACTCTCCTATAAAGAAAGTAGCAATTTCTAACTTTAACAAGCAATGAAATTTTCCATTATCCTTATAGTTTAACCTCACCCGTATAATAGTCCATACACTCTTTATAAGTTTTATTCATTTATTATTATATAGTATATTACTCCTAAAAATGATTGTCAATATTTTGTTTATGTCATTTTACTCACTTCATCCATTGACATAATTTAATATATACTGTTTAATATATAGAAAGAGAAAACACGGGAGGTCAAAATCATGAGAGAATTTGAATTGAAACAAGGACACGGCACTGTTAAGTTTTCTATTAATGAAAAAAATATTATTGGTGTAATTGATAATACTCTTTCAAAAAATTCTAGTACTGAAGAAGAAGTAATAAAAAAAGCATTACAAAACCCTATAGGTAGTCCTAAACTTAAAGAAATAGTAACTGCAGGTGAAAGCATTTGTATCGTCTTACCAGATATCACTAGGCTATGGCAAAAATCTGCTATATATCTACCAATCATTGTAGATGAACTTTTAGGAGCAGGAATAAGAAAAGAAGATATATTATTTATTAGCGCTACCGGCTCCCACCGAAATCAAACTGAGGATGAATACAGACAATTACTAGGCGACAAACTTTATGGAAAGTTTAACATAATTGATCATGATTGTAATGATCAAGATAACCTAATTTATTTAGGTAAAACAAGCTTTGGAACACCCGTCTCTATTAACAAAAAAGCTATGAACTGTGACCATATTATAATTACTGGTGGCATAGTATACCATTTTCTAGTTGGTTGGTCCGGTGGTAAAAAATCAATTCTACCTGGTATCGCTTCCTATGAGACAATAATGGAAAATCATGGTCTCTCACTTAATGAAAATTTAGGTGATGGAACTCGCCCTGAAATTAGATGTGGGAATATAATTAATAACCCTGTGCATCTTGACATGGAAGAAGCTGCTTCCTTTGTTAAGCCAAGTTTTATGTTCAATGTAATTATGGGTAGTGATGGTAATATCTCCGCAGCCGTTGCGGGCAATTATCTTAAAGCTCATGAACAAGGAAGAAAATATGTTGATCAGTCAGACAGTTTTACTATAAAAGAAAAAGCCGATCTAGTAATAGCAACAGCAGGTGGTTTCCCTAAAGATATCAATTTTTATCAATCTTCAAAACTTTTAATGAATTCAAGAGAAGCTGTAAAAAAAGGTGGGACTATTATTGCATTAACAGAATGTAGTGAAGGGCTTGGAGGTAATGATGAAGTAAGATCTATGCTTATGAACTATAATACCTTAATTGAAAGAGAAGAAGCATTAAGAAAATGTTATAGTATATCAAAACATGTAAGTGTACTTGCATGTGAAACAGCTCATAATTTTAATCTTATTCTAGTTTCTAATTTAGATCCTAAATTTCTAAAAAATACAGGGATTAAAATAGTTCGAACTATAGATGAAGCATTAGATTTAGCCTATAAACAAAATGGTAGAAATCTGAAAACATTTATTATGCCCCAAGGAGCAAATACTTTACCCAAACTTCTACCTAACAAATAAATTAGTGTTTTATTGTTTTTTAAATATGTAAATATAAAAAAACTCTTGATATTAATCAAGAGTTTTTACTGAATTCTTTTCTTCTTCACTAAGCACTTCATTCATACTTCCAGTTCTATATCCTAGCAAATCAAGAGTTACATATTTAAAACCAATAATTTTTAATTTATTTGCAACCTTATCCATAATTTTTACGTCAAAAAATTTATTTCTTTCCTCCACATTTACCTCAATTCTTGCTATGTCACCATGATGTCTTACTCTTATTTGTCTAAATCCTATATCTAATAAAAACTGTTCTGCTCTTTCTACCATACTTAATTTCTCAACTGTTATCTTATTACCATACGGAAATCTTGAAGATAGACATGCAAATGCTGGCTTATTCCAGGTAGGCACACCCAGTCTCTTTGACATTGTTCTAATGTCATTTTTTGTAAATTTAGCATCCTTTAGTGGGCTAATAACTTCTAATTCTTTAGCCGCCTGCATGCCTGGTCTATAATCTGAAGTATCATCCAAATTAGACCCATCCAAAACAGCATTTATGTTGTTATCATCTGCAACCTTTCTTATTTTCGAAAAAAGTTCTTTTTTGCAATAATAGCATCTATTAACTGGATTACTAGCAAATCCTTCAATTTCTAATTCTTCAGAAATTATAACTATATGTTTTGCACCTATACCTTTGATATATTTAACAGCCTCTTTAAATTCTCTTTCTGGGTATGTTGTTGACTTTGCCGTAATTGCTATAACTTTATCACCCAAAACATCAGATGCTACCTTCAAAAGGAATGTACTATCAACTCCACCTGAATATGCTATGGCTACGCTTCCTAACTTTCTAAGATTATCCTTTAGCTTTTGAAACTTTAAATCTAATTCCATATTATATCCTCCTTGTCTTATAAATACTTATATTATTTACGATATAAATATTTTACTATATTAAATGTAACATAATATTTAACTTTTGAATATAATAATATGTTTTTAATTTAATTAAATAATAAATATTAATGATCTTTTATAGACCTCAAATAAGCTAACAATCTCCTTACAAGTAAATTCCTAGCTTATTTAATTTCTCATTAATGCTTATTTTATTGTTCTCTTTAAGTAATTTTCTACTACTCCTTTTACAATAGGAACCACATGGTGACTCTCACCTGTATTTTTAACATTCTCTATAAGCATCGATACTACTATTTTAGGATTATCTGTATTCATACATACAAACCATCCGTTCTCCTCTGCAGTAATATCCTTAGCACTTTTTTTCATTTCTGCAGTTCCAGTTTTACCTGCAAGATTTATGCCATTAATTTTTGCCTCATGACCTGTACCATTCGAATTTTCTATAACTTGAGTAAGGTCATCTTTTAAAATTTTTGTACTGTTTTTAGATATTGCATTAGCCTTCCAGACCTTAGATATTACCTTTGCATTAAATTTCTCAAGTGTTGGAGACATAATACTTCCATCATTAACAACTGCACTATAAGATAATGCAAGCTGAATTGGACTCATTAGTACCTCCCCTTGACCATAACCAGTATCTGCTAATGCTATATCGTTTTTAATGCTACCATTATTAGCTACTTGTGATATTGCTATTGGATAATCTATAGGGAGCTTTTCACCTATTCCAAATTTTTTAGACCCCTTAATGAACTTTTCCTTACCTATCTTAAGTGCTGATTTTGCAAAGTATATGTTGTCTGAATATACAAAAGCATTCTGTAAATTTACTGACTTTATTTTGTCACTAACCCTAGTAACCATAGAAGTTCCCCAAGATTTATCTGGTTGCCATTCTAATCCTGGTATATTCATAAGTTCCGCAGGCTTTATCATTCCTTGATCTAAACCAATTGCCGCTGTTATTAGTTTAAACGTAGATCCTGGAGAATAAGTAGACTTAAATCTATTTTTAAATGGCTCTTTAGCTGATTTCCATGCTGCTATTTGAGTATTAGATTTATAAGTTGTATATGCATTAGAATCATATGACGGAGAACTTACTAAAGCCAAAACTTCTCCATTCTTTGGATTTATTGCAGAAGAAGCACCTGGCTCTTTTTTCATACCTTTATATATACTTTTTTGAAGTTCTGTATCTACTGATAACGTTATATTTTCACCAGCTTTAGATGGTTTCTTAAGAATGGTATCTTCCTGGATTTCTATCCCATCCTTTTGCCTTGATATATAAATTGTTGCTCCATTTTCACCCTTAAGTCTTTTTTCATAGACTTGTTCAAGACCGGCCTTACCAATTAAACTTGATGAACTATACCCCTGGCCAGCTTTCTTTGCTAACTCTTCAGCAGTTATTGGAGCACTGTACCCAATTAATGACCCAAATGCTTCCCCCCCTGGATATATTCTACCTTTAGGGCTCATGTGAATTACACCTTTAATTTTCATAACTGCTGCAATTTTCTCTTTTTCAGTGCTTAATATATTAATAATTGGTATAAACTCCTTAGGATTAGTATTCGCTTTTAGTTTATTTTCTATAATTGATGTATTAATATCTAATATCTTAGCCATTTGTGTTATATTAATGTCTTTATTTTTAACAAATTCATTTGAATTTACTCCAAGAGTAACAATTGTAGAATTTATTGCAAGTGGTTTTTTATCTCTATCATATATTTCTCCACGTGTAGCGGGTTGAGACGTTATTTTTACCTTGTCTCCAACCTTCATGCTGGGAAATATCATCTTTTCATTCCAGACTATTGTCCATTTTGTCTTGTTATTAACCTTTTCCTTTACCATAGTAGCTTGATACCCCGTAGTTTTTAATTTACCTGCTGCAGTATTCATAACTATTGAAAATGGTATGTTTATAGCTTTTTTTGTACCATCCTTAATTTTGTCTTCATTTTCAATATTAATAGATATATTTTTTGCTTCTATTCCCTGGTATATAGCATTGTATTTATCTACAAATTGTTTTTCAGTTATTTTTTCCTTAGTTTCAACTGAAAGCATGCTATACATTGTTTTAAAATCCTGATTTACCCACTTATTCTTATATGTATCAAAAGCTTTAGTTGCACTATCCGCTTTGGTATAAATGTTAAACAAAAATGCTGCTGCTACTATACATACAATACCCAGTATTGTAAAAAGAGTTATTTTTAAGTGTTTTTTTGACATATCTACATCACCCCTTACTTATTATATCACTTGAAGCATTTAGTTAACTAGATAGTATTTTCATTCTTTTGTTTTAGTAAATAATTTGCGTTAATTTTCTATACTATTAAAATTATTAATTCATAAATCAGTTAAGAATCCACATCATAATAATTCATCTAAAATCTTTTTTCACTTTTTAACTAACATAAAAATACCCCGCAATCATAGTTTTATTATCCTATAATTGGGGGTACTTTGCAATATATGTTTTTTAAGTTCAAATTACATTACATATACTATTAAAATAATATGATTACCTCTTACATATTAAAGTCCCTTATGGGTACCATCACAAAACGGAGGATTTTTAGTATGTTTACATGCGCATAAATATGCTGTTTCATCCTTTTCAGCAGTAAATACTAATGGTGTAAATGAAGTTCCTTTATGCGACCCATCACAAAATGGTTGCTTAGCACTTCTGCCACATGAACACCAATAATAAGTTTCTCCTTTTTTAACACCAACAGCAATAGGTGCTTTTTGGCTAACTTTAGGTTCTTCCATATACAACACTCCTTTAATTTTGTTAATAGCTCTAAGTATTTATATTTCTATTCAATTAAGTGTATTATTTAATGCAATCGAGTAGGAGCTAAATAATTAGTTTATTTAGCGACCTCTCACACCACCGTGCGTACCGTTCGGTACACGGCGGTTCAATAGAAATTAATGTTTTAATAAATATATTTC
>NZ_JAHLEC010000110.1 GCF_018861705.1 Clostridium psychrophilum
TATTTTTGCAAAACATAGTAATCCTCCTCTACGTACTGATTTTGATATTATTATATCATAATTACTACGTTTGGAAGTAATTACAAGCTTTTTGTGGGATAATCATGTTATGAATTACATATTATTCATAATTCCAATATTGCTTCACTTTGTATTACGTTTTGTGTACTTTCAAGCTTTTCTACATATATCTAAAAATAAATATATATCATATATACACACTAATATCTCAAGTTAATTCCTTTACTTTTTACTATTCTAGTAAAGTCCTCAGTATTTAAATAATATTCTAAACTAATGAAGCAACTCTTATGAATACCTTCTTACACAAAACTGATTTATTCTTTAGTCAATTCACCCCTATTTTATAATAACTAAATTTACGTCTAATTCGTGATTGATTGCACTTGCGAACTAACTATTGGTAGGATTATAGCATTATTTTACATGCTGCTATACACTTTTGTAAATATCTCTTTCCACAAAATTGCTTTAGTAATTTCTAACTTTTTTTATAGCTATATTACTTAATAACCATAAAAAAGCTCAAAAAATAACACCAACAATTATGTTAGTGCTTATATAAGAACTTAAAGTTCAAAACAAACTAAGCTTAAGTCCTTTAGTTTCAATGGTTGCTGTTTTTTATAAATTGCAGCGTTTAGTTTACATGACATCAATGGCAAGTAAAATAGCCTATTGAAAGGAAAATTGGTTTATATTCTGATTTAGCTTTTGCAAAGGCTTCTTCTCCCCAAGGATTCCAATTTACTGGATTATATGCATGTTGCAGAAGGTATGGAGGATTTTCATTAATTAATCTGTTAGGTTTTCTGTTTTGTTTAATAATACCTAGTTTAGTCATAGCTACACACAACTCCTATCAAATATGTATTAATAATATTATGTCAAGGGTAACTACTTTAAGTCCATAAAAATAAAGAAGTAAAATAACCTTATTACGTCTTATCTTCAACCACAAATATTCTTTTTTCTTTACTTTAACAAATATGACATAGGTGTAAATCTAATACCATTAACATTAAGCTCTTCATCTATATTAATAAAGCCAAGATGATGATAAACTTTTATTGCATATGGAGATGAATTTACTGTAATCTTTTTAATATTACCCACACTTTTACATCTCTCTTCAACTGTTTGAAATAAACTTCTTGCAATGCCTTGTCTATGATACTCTTTATTTACAAACATCATGCATATATGATTAATTCCTCTTGTTGCGATTACACCTGTTAAATCATTATTATCTATACATCCCCAAAGGTATAATTCTGCTGTATCAAATTGTTCAATAATAGAATTATAAGATATAAATTTTCTAAATTCTTCAATACCTTGCTCTGAGTAATCTGGTGCTTCGAATTCTTGAAAAACTCTCCACACCAAATCAAGCGCATTTGTAATATTATTTTTATGCAACTTTATAATTTTCACATCAATTCACCTACCTAATAAAATATATTACTTCACATAGCTTATTAATTTCATTTTTAATTGTAATACTTCAGTATCACTTAAACCGATTTGGAAAAAATATTCTTCTATAGAGTTATATTTTTGTTGGAACATATCGAGAAATTTTTCCATATACTCTGTTTTTGGAGTTATGATATTTATGTCAACATTTTTATTGGTTTTACAAAACTGTTGTAGCATAGAACCTAAATATGCTTGGGAAATCTGATAATCAGCTAAAATGTCTATTTTACAAACACCAGATAATAGCAGCAATAATGCTGAAATAACCCCTGTCCTATCTTTACCAGCTGTACAATGGTAGAGAACACCACCTTTAGCTTTTGCAAATACTTTCATGATATTAAGTACAGCTTTTTGCTCGTCTACCATTGCAAAGTACGAATCTGAAACAGCTTCAACACTCGCAGGCAAACATCCATCTCCATGTATTTTGCAATGATAGTATTCGAAATTTTTATCATTTTTCAAAGCACAAGGTTTACTTTGAATCTCATCATCGTTTCTCAAGTCAACTATTGTTGTTATATTGTTGGATAATAATAGTTCTATATCATCATCTGATACTTGAATTGGCACATCGCTACGCAGAAATACCTTATATGAGGTTACTTTTCCATACTCTATAGGATATCCTCCTAAATCACGTGTGTTAAGAGTGTTGCTTAATAAAAATTGGCGCATATATTCACTTCCTTTTCTATACATTGTTTAGCAATGCTTCCTTCGCTTTTTAGTACAGATTCGGCATATCCCCATTAATTTTTTATTTTTCAACTTCCGATTATAAGAAAAATGCGAATCATCTTTAATTTGATGGCAAATGTCGGTCATCTGACTTAACATAAAATTTAGCAGCACCCTTATCTTCACTAAGACTGTCTCTAATCATTATATCTACATCTTCCCAATATGTAACATCACTATCTGTTTCTTTTAATAACACTCCTTTTTTAATAACTGTTCCACCTTCATTACTAACATTATTTTTCTTATCAATTACAATGTATAAAGGTATTATTTTACCATCTTATTCCTGTTTCATATACAATATTACTCCTGGGTATAAATTACCTATAGCTGATTTATATTGCACTTGTTTTTTACTCTCCTTGGCTTTTTCCTCTGCATCTGCTTTGGCCTTTACTACTGCGTCTGCTTTGGCCTTTATAGCTACTTCTGTTTTTGCTTTTGTTACTGCATCTGCTTTTGTATCTGCCTCCACTTTTGCCTCATTATCTTTTTGTTGTGTTGCTAGTATATCCAAATGTTTTTGCTCAGGTGATTTTAGATTTTCAATTTGATTAAAGCTCACAAGTATAATTACAAAAACAATTACACTTCCTAATATATTAAATTTTATTGATTGTTTGTTAAAAATAGGTAATTTACGTCTTACGTTTCCTACATTAGTAACAAGAATAAAAGGTATACCAAAAAACAGAAAACACTCTATGATATATATGAATTTATCTCCTAGCGTAGCTCCATAATCAACTACTGCTAGTGTTACTAGAGATGCGAATATATATATAATAATTGCAATAATCATCTTGTATTTTTTACCTGTTCTAAATCCTGGTATCTTCTTAATAATATTTTTGAACATTTATATCTCCTCTTTTATATAACAGATTACTATTAAATGATAAGAATGTTAGTCTACATTCTATTACTAGTTCGTCATATCCCTGTTATTCTTTTTCCCTACATTAAGCAATTAAGTGTTGAATTTTTCAACTTTCCATTACAGACATAACCCGTCCAGTTCATTTGATCTTTAAAACACTTATAGTAGTTTATGACTAGTTTTAAAAATATTGTGGATTTTTGTTATTGTTGCATTCCTACACACATTAAACCATCTGAAAACCCAAAAGCAGTATCAAATTGTTGCTCTATTACAAAATCTCCTTGTGCATTAATGCATCCACATTTACCATTCAAATAAACTACTGCTAATTCCTCCTCAAAGGAAAATACTAAATCAAATTTTGGTTCTACCACTATTTCACCTGCTCTATTGATAAAGCCTTCTTTACCATTTATAGTAATATTAGAAAATCCATTTCTAAAAGAAGTAGCCCTTTCATATTTGGGTTCTATCAAACAATCTCCTGAATCATTTATAAATCCATAAACCCCATTTATTTTTATACATGCTAATCCTTCTTCAAAATCATCGGCCTCTTCAAATTCAGTTTCTATTACGGTTTGGCCACTTTTATTAATATAATTCCATGTACCACTTCTCAATACTGCTGCTAACCCATTAGAAAAGTTACCTGCATTTTCAAACCCTTCAAATACTATAACTCCACACTTATCTGTAAAACCCCACCATGAATTGTCTACATCAAATGAAATTGGTGCTAGACCCTCCGAAAATCCAATTCCACCATCATTAAAACATGGTCTTATAACCATATTACCTTTAGTATCAACAAATCCTACCTTCTCATATATGGTTACAGACATCAGATCCTCATAATAACGTCCCATAGAATCAAAATCATAACGCGGTTCCATTATAAATTTACTGTTGTTATCTAATAATCCCCATGCCCCATTAATTTTTACCCAGGTCGCATTTTCTGTTGAACTTCCAACAGCATCATACAATGGCTCAATTAAATAGTCACCTTTTTTGTTTATAACTCCATATTTACTATTTATACTTACCCACGCTCTTCCATTATAAAAATCTAATGCGTTATCAAACTTAGGCTCAATGACAAAGTCCCCAGTTTTATCTACATAACCATATAGTGTTTTTTTATAAGTCGATAGCCTATGTTTAATTTCACCACTTATGAACATTTCATATAATAAATTTAATCTCCTATCAAATTCTGTATCAAAATCTCCATCATAAAGTTCGCTTTCCATATGAAATAATATAACAGGATACCATTCAATATTACCTTTTAAGTATTCAGGTATATCTGAACTATTAAATTGTTCAATGCATAAATCCTCATGATCTTCTAGCCATGTAATAAATTTCAATGGATAATCCATACTTTCTCCCCCTTGAACATCTTATTATGCTTAAACAAAGTTCCCTAGTTGATAATAATCCTTAGTCCAATTAGCAGGTTATTCAATACACTCCTGGACAACTGTTATTAATTTTTTTATCTTATCAATACTATTTTGAAAAACAGACTTTAAATCTGATCTAGTTTCGTTTATATATTTATACTTCGTCTTTAACCCATCCCCAATACACCCTAACTCCATTTAATATAACTGGGCCAATGATTGTATCTAATTGTGCTTCTAAATTATAAAGCTTACAAAAGTCAGAATAGTCCTTAAAGGACTTGTTTAATTGACTGAATGAATGTATTAATATCATAGCGATATTGCAATGATATTTATTAGCCGTAATAATAGCTGACGCAGTCCTATGTAATAACTGATAGCGGATATTATCAATATTTTTATTTGTTAAGTTTAATAATTTACATAGATATTCCAATCTTTCTTTTTTGCCATCACTCATATTTTTTACCCACTCAATTACTAATGGTCCGAAACTTTCATTAACCTTACCTTCGACCATAATGGGGAAAATTTCTTTATCTGTTCTTGCAAGCACAAATAAATCATTTTGTGATTCACGCCCTCTAGGTAAAGCTACTTTATACTCAGGAATTCCAAACAACATTTCAACATCCTTTAATTCAATAGCAGTAGTATTTGCAAAGATTTTTTTCACCTTTTCAGGTATTCCGTTGGCTCTCTGCCAACATATTGCTAAAGATTTAGCAGAATACCCATCTTTCCATTGCTTATCTGGTTGAGCTAAAAACTGTTTCCAATCCGCTTCACTTTTAGATGGAATATATATCATTTTGCTCCTCCTTTAAATCTTATTATATATTTCGTTTAACTGCTATAATTACCCTATTCATCTCGCTTCATCAATTTTAGAATTTATTTCTTTTAAATCATAACCTATGAATTACGTTAGTTACTGTCATTTCTCTTTTCTTATAATTACTATACGTTTAAATTCAATTATTCCGATACTCTGCTTGCTTTCTTATATTTAAGTTTTTTTCAACTTCACATTATAGACATAACCTGTCCAGTTTCTCGAATTTCTTTAATAATTATAACTGTTGTTTATTACGAGATTTAAGAATATTTTGAAATAACTATATTTAAACCTATGTTTATAAACCAACAATTAACTGAGCCATAATTTCATCAAAATTTTCAAAAAATTTTGCAATATGTATTCCATCTACCAGCGCATGATTTACTAATATAGTTGTAGGCATTAATATTTTATCATTTTGTCTAAAATAACGTCCAAACGTAATACGCGGATTACAGTCAGATGGGCTGGGTACAGGCTGTATAATCGCAGTATAAGTAATCCATGGTAAGCATGATACAAAAAATAATGAATCTACTTCATTTCCATCATCCATAATACCTTTTGTTTTGGATAAACTTTGTCTCTCTTCAGCATATTCTAAAAACTTTTTACAATTCATAGAAGAATTCAGTTCACAATAACAATAAGTTCCATCTTCTAAAGCAACCGTATGAGATGTATTACAATGTGAATATTCAATTATACTATCGCCATCAATCCTTCTTCTAAATTCAGGTATTTTATTTGCTGCATTTGCTGCTATATAAAGTATGGTTAAAAAAAAAGGCAGTTTTTTTCTCTTAATAACATTAAATAAATAAGTAATATCAATATTAACGGTTGCTCCAACATAAGGATATGCCATATTTCTAAAATATTCAAAGTGAGCTTTTCGTGGATAAGAATTCATATCAATTTTTTTAATATTCATATTTTCACCTCTAATTATAAATTCAAGTCAAAAAAATATTACATAATATATTTTTTTATTACCATTAGAATACAGCAGTTGAAATATCTAAATCAACAGCTTTTAATCTAGTTTCATTAGCATTACACATATATAGCCCTCCGATACATACTACTACAAATAATATAATCCTTACTTCGCATAACTGTACTAGTTCGTCATATCCCTGTTATCCTTTTTCCCTACATTAAGCAATTAAGTGTTGAATTTTTCAACTTTACATTACAGACATAACCCGTCCAGTTTATTTTATTTCCTTAGTGATTTTTACAGTTGTTTCTGACAGACTTTAAGAAAGCTTCAAAGTATAACCAATATTTATATTCTATAATATTATAGGTCAAATCGTTCTTTTATCATCTTTGCAACCATTTCTGCTAGAAGATTGGAATTGTCTATTTTTATATAATTTTCAAATGGAATTTCGGTATCATTGCTGACACAACGATAGTTGTTATCATCATTAATAAGCCTTTGGTTTGACATTTCAACATCTCTTTTTGATGCTTTGTGTTTCAAACGATTTTCAGTAGCATTCCTTTGTAATCTGATAGATTGAGGTGAGACAAGTTCCACATAATATATGTTTGCACCTTGTCTTCTAAAAATGTCACAGACATGTTCTACATAATTCCAATCTGATTGTTGGTCAAATGCCCACATATATGTAAAGATTAATCCATAACAATCAGAATTAGCAAATTCCTCAAAAATCACATCTCTCATTCGTGTTATTACTTTTCCATTAAAATATCCAAATGTCTCTATTACAGGTTCAATAATTATATGATTATGAAATAACCGAAGGTCTGTAATTTTGGTTAGTTCCTATCCAACTGTCATTTTTCCAACAGCAGTATCTCCAATCAAAAATACTAAATTCAAAACAACACCTCTTTTCCCAGATATAAATACTGTTTGCCAATGTTTTACAATTCTGACTTGTACCTGAAATCCCCTACACTCACAATATATTTATTCAATTTCCAATTATAGACATTACGTAAAGTTAATTTATTAACTGCTATAATCCGTTATATTTACATACTTCAACAAATATTCATAATTATCCTTTATATTTTGTAGAAAAAAGTAAAAATTTCCTATATATTACTACAGAATTTCTTTTACTAATTTACGAAACTAGTTATTATTTTATATTTAGCAAATAACAATTCTCTTTGAATACGAATAAGTTTAAGCTCTTGGCCGGGTTTATTTTTGACCAGAGTTTCAAGTATATTTTTATTTTTTACTCCTTTTAGTTTATTTTATTCGTTTAATAATTAATTAAAAGATTATAATAAGGTTAATTGTTTAATTCTTATCCCCTTTTGTTTTAGCTGAAATGCGTATTTTCAATACTTTTTATTATTATTGCAAATTTTGATTGTTGTGGTAATAAGTGTAACTTAAAATAAAAACCTATATAATCCATATAAAAGATATTTTATCGATAAATATTTTTAAACCTAGTCTATAATAGGTACGGAAAGTAGAAAACAAAGTTAAATGTTTATTGATAATTTGTTTTTTTAATATTAGAATAGTACAAGCATTTATTAATGAAATTTTAACTGATAAATAAGATATAAGGAAGGGTTGTGAAAGATGAAAAGTTTAAGAATAAGAATTATGCGATATGTTGAAACTACTATATTAATGATAACAGTACACTTGGAACGGTAGTTTATTTTACAATAAAAAATCAGCATTTAAGC
Source organism: Clostridium psychrophilum (assembly GCF_018861705.1). Taxonomy (GTDB): domain Bacteria; phylum Bacillota; class Clostridia; order Clostridiales; family Clostridiaceae; genus Clostridium_AD; species Clostridium_AD psychrophilum. The sequence continues at coordinate 8,084 of NZ_JAHLEC010000110.1, forward strand.
CAAAATATATTGACTAGCTTATTAATTAATATATTGATAGTACTAATTATTTCATTAGCCACTGGACTTTGGTCATCATCTATACCATAGTTTGTTTTAATTGGTAGAACTTTGGTATATGGCTTTCCTGTTACTATATGCTTTTCTATTTCCATTAGTCTAGATTTAACATGCCTGTGATTAATAATGTTTATTACAATTCCCTGCCCAATAATGCTTTCATATATACGTTATGAGTATAGCCAATAAAATATTCAAAGAATTATTTTAATAAGTAAATTAAACCAGTTGTATAATTTATGTTCTGCTTTATAGAAATGCAAATTTGGTTATTCTTTCGGGAATGGTAATTTTTTCAGTGATATATAACCATTTAAAAAGCACAAAAAAATAACACCAAAAATTAATTAGTGCTTTCTTTAAATAATACTTTATGCTATCAATTAAACTTTCGACCTTGAAAACTAGCAATTCAAATAACTTTTATATCTATAAAAACTGAAATTACCATACAAGAATAGCCGATACTTACGAATATAGGTTTGTCATCTTTTATAATTTTTATTTTTTGTCTTTTCTATTTGAAGTAAATATGGAGACTTTTCACTCATTTTATCAATGTTTGATAACCCCAACTGGGAACTCATATTTTTCAAACCAGTTTTCAATAATATCCAATTCATCGCTACTTAAACTTGGATCTTCCTTTATTAGATACTTTTTACCCAATTGTGTGTACTTATTTACTCCTAATTTATGATAAGGAAGCAAATATATACCTTTAAAATTTTTGTAATCACGAAAGGGCATCAAAAAGGAAATTACCCTCTCAATTTCATCCTGATTATCATTTATACCTTTTAACAGAGGCATTCTGACCTTCACGTTATACCGACGGCGTAGAAGTTCTTTCAAATTCCCCAAAATTTGTTCATTGCGTACTCCCGTTAGTTGATAGTGACGTTCAGAGTCAATTTGTTTTATATCAAAAAGAAATAAATCCGTGAACTTAGCAACCTTAAGTATCGATTCTAGGTTTGTATAGCCACTAGTTTCAATCGCAGTATTGATTCCTTCCTGCTTGCATGCCATAAGCAAATTTGCTGCGAATTCAGGTTGCATCAGTACTTCTCCACCACCTAGAGTAACGCCCCCACCTGAAACATCATAAAATGCACGGTCCTCTTCGATAATTTTCATAAGTTCAGAAACAGTTTTTCTCTCACCAACAATGGATAATGCAAACTCAGTGCAAATATTCTCACACTTACGACAACCTATACAATCAAGGCTATGTATCACCTCATGTTTTAGTTCTTTGGAAATAGTATGTATTGAAGCCGGGCAAACAGGGACGCAAGCACCACAATCAATACATGAATCTTTTTTGAACATAACCTGATATTTTTGTTCCAATCCTTCAGGATTAGCGCACCACTTGCAACGAAGTGGACATCCTTTAAAGAACACCAGTGTCCTTACTCCTGGTCCATCATACATATTGTATTTTTGTATATTAAAAATCATTGCTTTTTTTTCAATTTTAACTAAATTCGCATTGCCCATAATACTTAACCTCCCGTTTGATATATTTTATTCAATTACTGTACGGCTGATTATTTCATCCTGTACTTCCTTGCAAAGTTCAACAAAAAAGGCACAGTATCCAGCAACACGTACAATAAGATCCCGATAATTTTCAGGATGTAGTTGGGCTTGTTTTAATGTTTTGTTATCCACGCAATTGAATTGCATCTCGGCATTACCCATAATGGAGGCAGTACGTAGTAGGGTAATTAATCCCTCCCTACCTTCCGGAGTATCCAAAAAACTACTTGATATTTTAAAGTTATGAGCCATTCCAAGACTCATTGATTCAACATTAATTTTGGATTCTGATTTTATGGTTGCCGTTGGCCCTTTTGTATCAGCTCCTTGAGAGGGGCTTATTGCATCAGATAATGGTAGACCGGAAAGACGCCCATTGGGGGTTGCACCAATCATCCTTCCCAAAGGTGTATTAAAGGATTGGGACAAAGTGCCATGGATTTGTCTTGCATAAAGTGACTTGTGCTGGTTTATTGTATGTTCAGTATAATCGACAATGTCTCTGGCAATCAGATCTACATAGTTGTCATCATTACCATATTTAGGTGCAGCAAGGCAGTCATGGCGTATTTTATTGCATCCTTCCCAGTTAGCATCAAGGGCTTTTTTAATATCTGCAAGCGCGTACTTTTTATCATCATAAACAAGTTTTTTAATTGCAGCCATACTGTCAACATAAGTACCTAGTCCTGCGAATATCGTTCCTGGTCCTTCATAAAGAACGGCTCCACCGGCAGTCACATCTTTACCTGTCTGCATGCAACCGTCAACAAACAATGACATATAGACCAGCTAGTTAAAGTCAAGTGTAAATTTGCGAAAGTAGTTGTTAATTTCATTGCATAACAAAAAGACCATTGCATAACACGAACAATGGTAAATTTAGTAATTAT
>NZ_JAHLEC010000111.1 GCF_018861705.1 Clostridium psychrophilum
CTCGACTTGCATGTGTTAGGCACGCCGCCAGCGTTCGTCCTGAGCCAGGATCAAACTCTCAATTTAAAAGTTTACACTTTTTATTTGAAATGATTAATCTGCGACAACTGTAAAGTTGTGCGCGAGCTCATTACAATACTTTTAGTCTTACGACTAAATTTTACTTTATACTAAAGTAATTAACTGGTTAAAACAAAATGTTATTTCATTTCTTTACCTATTCTCTGTTTGATTTTCAAAGACCAATTTACGCTTAATATATGTCACTGTGTGACTACTTTACCTATTCTATCAGCTAACATAGTACATGTCAATACTTTTATTTTCTTTTAATTAATTATCGCTAATTTGCACTTTATAATTTACATAAATATAAAAAAGAAGCTAACATTAGCTTCTTTTTTATAATCTGTATTTCACTGATTTTATAGACCTAATATAGCAGATACTTTTTCCTTATCGAAACCAACAATTTCTTCTCCATTAATATCTATTACTGGTACTGACCTATATCCTTTTTTTATTAGTGCTTTTTTTGCATCTAAATTTTCAGAAATATTGTGTTCTATATATTCAATATTATTTTCTTCAAAAAATTCCTTAGCTAAATGACAAAAGCCACACGAATTGCTTGTATATATTTCAACTTTATTCATAAATAATCTCTCCCTCATTCTTATTTTTCAGATTCAGTTGTGTGCAATTGAATCTTTTCTAATATTAACATTATTTTTTATCTAAGTCAATAATATAAAATTACTAATCTTTACATAGATAAGTAATTTACGTTAACAATAATTATTTATCTATTATTAGCCTAACTCTAATAATATATTAATTTTTTTATGCATTGCATATTTACATATACTTTTTATAATATTATGATAGTCTTAATACTATACGTTTGTGACAAAATAAATTATAATTGTTTTATATTCTAAATAGTTATATGCATAAATACTGGGAGGTGCCTAATAATGATCAAGTTATTAGAAATAATAAATAAAGTCAAAACAGAACATAAATTAAGCAAACAAGAAATAATTTCTCTTTTAAATAACAATGATATAAACCAAGAACTATTTAAAGCAGCTGATGAAATCAGGAAAAAATATGTAAGTGATGAAGTTCAACTTAGAGGTCTTATAGAATTTACTAACATATGTAAAAACAACTGCCTTTACTGTGGACTTAGGCGAGATAATAAAAATTTAGTTAAATATAGATTAACAGAAAATCAAATATTAGACTTTGCTTCTAAAGCTAAATCTTTTGGTTATAAAACCATAGTACTTCAAGGTGGTGAAGATGATTATTATACAAAAAATAAAATAATAAAAATAATAAAAGGTATAAAATCTTTAGATTTAGCCCTAACTTTAAGTATAGGAGAAAAAACTTACGATGAATACAAAGCTTTTAGGGATGCTGGTACCGACAGATATCTTCTTAGAATTGAAACAACAGACAAAACTTTATACGAAAAATTAGATCCAGGAATGAGCCACGAAAATCGACTTGATTGCTTAAGGAATCTAAAAAAACTAGGATATGAAGTTGGAACAGGCGTTATGGTTGGTCTCCCAAACCAAACTATAGAATCATATGCAAATGACATTTTATATTTCAAAGAAATAAATGCTGACATGTTAGGTATAGGACCTTTTATTCCTAATGAAGATACACCACTTGCTGGCTGTAAAGGAAAAGAGTTAACTATGGCGCTTAAAGTTATGGCTATAACACGGTTGATTCTACCTGACATTAACATACCTGCAACTACGGCTATGGAATCTCTAAATACAAATGGGCGTCTAATGGCTCTGCAAAGCGGTGCTAACGTAGTTATGCCTAATGTTACAGAAGGTGAATATAGAAAATATTACGCACTTTATCCAGGTAAAATATGTACTGGAGATACTCCCGTTCATTGTCGCAGCTGCATAACAGGTAAAATTAATAGCATCGGAAGAACAGTTTCAACAAACTATGGATTTAGAGGGAATAAAAATACTAAATAATTTTATAACATAAAAAGAGCCCTAGGGCTCTTTTTAAAGCAAAAATGTTTTTTATAATTTTTTATATAAATTAACCTCTGAATTGCTTTCTTGTAATTCTGCAAGTTTAGGAATTATAGAAGTAAAATGTTTTGAACTATTATGGCTTTTAATTATGTCTTTATTTTCCCATTCTTCTATAAATGTTAATACATTACAGTTATCAACATCTTGATATAAGTTGTATGATATGTTTCCTTTTTCTTTTCTGCTTTCAGTAACAAGTTTATCTGCCAAAGCTCTAAACTCCTCTACCTTACCCTGCTTTATTGAGTTTTTTGCAACTATAGTAATCATATTATTTATCTCCCTTTCGTAACATATTTAATGAATTTTGATGTTCTAAAATATAAAAATTATCTTTATTACTTTAATGTTTCTATATAGACGCTATCACGTTATATACTCCATGGTTATTATTACTTTCCGCAATAAAATTAGCATGCTTTTTAACATCTTCAGGAGCATTTTTCATTGCATAACTATAATGAGCAGCTTTGAACATAGCCACATCATTATAATAATCACCAAAAACCATTGTATTTTTTTGATTTATTTGAAATTTTTCTTGGAGTATTTTTATAGCACTCCCCTTGCTTATTCCTTTATTCATTATATCTATAAACTTATATCCAGATACAACAAGCTCCAGCTTATCATCCAAATTTTCGTTTAAATACTCAACTATATCTGCTTTTACTCCTTCGGCCATATAGTAAGTAATCTTGTATATTGAACTTTTTAATTGATTAAAAGAATCAAGTATTACCACAGGTACATCAACACCTGTAAGCTCATTCAAAATAACTTTTGATGGATTTACTACAAATGCCTCATTTTCTCCGGCTAAAAATACTTCTTCTCCTAGTTGTGGATTTAAATTTATTACATGCTCTATTTCTTCTTTGGCAATATTATTTGAATATAATGTCTTTCCTTTTTTATTATGCTTAATAAGAGCTCCATTATGAGCAATGAATATCATATCTGTATTTACCCTTTTAAAATTCAGACTCAATTGTGAATAAAATCTACCACTAGCCACTGCAAATTTTATATCCTTCTTATTCAAATCCTGTATCATACCGAATATTTTTTCATCTATTTTCCCTTTATCATTTAATAAAGTACCATCCATATCAGTTGCAATGAGTTTTATAATAAGTATTTCCCCCTCCATATTGTTTTATAAGAATATTAAAATTATAACACTTTCTTAGTAAAAATGAGCTACAAATAAACTAATGTTTATTTATAGCTCATAAATATGTTTATATTTTCCTTGTTAATATACTTTTATTATATCATTACTTTGCATATATTATTTGTAAATTCTACTGGATCATTAATTGGTAATCCTTCAATAAGTAACGCTTGATTATATAATATATTAGTATATAAATCTAACTTGCTTTTATCTTTTTCAAAAGATTCTTTAAGCACTTTAAACATATCATTGTTTATGTTTATTTCTAAAACCTTATCTGCTTTTACATTTTCATTATTAGGCATAGAATTTAGTGTTTTTTCCATTTCTATTGTAAGCTCACCATCATTTGATAAACATACTGGATAATTTTTAAGTCGTTTTGATGCACGAACGTCCTTAACCTTACCTACCAAAACAGTTTTCATATGATCAAATAATTCTTTGTTTTCTTTATCATCAACAGCTGAAGGTTCTTCCTTCTTTTCTGCTTCTATACCTAAATCACCACTTGATACAGATTTAAATTCTTTTTCTTTATATTTAGCTATCATTCTTATAGCAAATTCGTCTACCTCATCTGTAAAGTATAAGATTTCAAATCCTTTGTCAGAAACCATTTCAATTTGAGGTAATTTTTCAATTCGTTCGTTTGTTTCTCCTGAAGCATAGTAGATATATTTTTGATCTTCTGGCATTCTAGCAACATACTCAGCTAAAGTAACATTCTTTTTCTCCTTTGATGAATAAAACAATAATAAATCTTGTAAAGTCTCTTTGTTACTACCATAATCAGAATAAATACCATACTTTAATTGTCTTCCAAATGATTTGTAAAATACTTCATATTTTTCTCTTTCATTTTTCAATAAATTATCTAACTCACTTTTTATTTTGCTTTTAATATTTTTAGCTATTAATTGAAGTTGTCTATCATGTTGTAAGACTTCTCTAGATATATTGAGTGATAAATCTTCTGAATCAACTATTCCTTTCACAAAGCTAAAATAGTCAGGCAATAAGTCTGCACATTTATTCATAATTAAAACACCATTTGAATAAAGCTCTAAACCTTTTTCATATTCTTTTGTATAAAAATCATATGGAGTTTTTTCTGGAATATATAAAATTGAATTATAACTTATAACACCATCAACACTTATATGAATATGCTTTAATGGTTTATCAAAACCATAGTGCTTTTCAGCATAAAAATTGTTATAGTCTTCATCAGTAAGTTCGCTTTTATTCTTTCTCCATATGGGAACCATACTATTTACAGTCTTTTCCTCAACGAAGTCTTCGTATTCTGTTTTACTACCTTCTTTAAGTCTTGACTCAGTTACATTCATTCTAATTGGATATCTAATGAAATCAGAATACTTCTTTATAATAGCTTTTAATCCATTTTCATCAATGAACTCATCAAAATTATCATCTTCTGTATTCTCTTTTATTTTAAGTGTAATTTCTGTACCAACGGAATCTTTTTCGCAGGGTTCTATAGTATAACCATCTGCGCCTGTTGATTCCCACTTGTACGCTTTATCACTACCAAAAACTTTACTGATAACTGTAATGTTATCAGCTACCATAAATGCAGAATAAAATCCCACACCAAATTGTCCAATTATATCATAACCATCTTTTATTTCATTCTCTTTTTTGAATGCCAAAGATCCACTTTTAGCTATAACACCTAAATTATCACTAAGTTCTGCTTCTGTCATTCCGATACCAGTATCGGAAATTTTTACTATTCTGTTTTCTTTGTCACTTGATATAGTAATATAGTAGTTATCTTTCTCAAAATTTAATGTATCATCTGCAAGTGTCTTATAATAAATTTTATCGATAGCATCACTAGCATTTGAAATAAGTTCTCTTAAAAAAATATCTCTATGTGTATATATTGAATTTACCATCATATCTAAAATTCTCTTAGACTCTGTTTTAAACTGCTTTTTTTCCAATTTAAATTTCCCCTTTTCTATTAATTATTTATTTTGTGTTTTGTTAGCACTCTATGTGATTGAGTGCTAAATATAATTATAAAATACACCTTTTCTCATGTTTTGTCAATGTATAAAATATACATTGTGATATTATTTCACTGTTATAAGCAAGTCTTTCTCTATTATATGATTTACCAACCAATCATTTAAAAATGTTAATATCCCCATTATAGTTTCATCTTGATTTTCATCAATATCGTTTAAATTGACTTCTTCTAGTTTTTTTATAAAAAAAGCATGGTCTATTTTTTGAGTAAATAGTCTTTTATAATTTATACTCATCATGTATTTCTCCTCAGCATTAAAATGATAAACTGTATATGATTTTAATTCTTCAATCACATCAATTATTTTATCATACTTGTCCATGTTATATTTATCTATAAGCAATTGATAAGCTCTTTCCCCAATTTCAAAAAGTTTTTCATGTTCTATATCAATTTGTGAATTATGTGTTTTATATTTTTCTTTCATTTCAAACATTAATATTTCCCTCCCCCCGGATAATTCTAAAGCTATAGCTTTTCCCCTTTACTATAGTTTAAATATGTTCTTATTTTACTTTGTTTTAATTCAAATTACAAGAATAATCTCCATAATATTCTGTATCTTTATGTTACATATTTTCATATAATATTATATTGAAATAATTATTATTGGCTATCTGATTCTGTTTTTAATAAAGATCTTCTCTTACGATATTCAATAATAGGTATATCCCCTTGAATAAGATTTTCATTCATATTAAGTTCAGATTTTATAGGCACTTGAGTTAAAACAATTTTTCTATCTTGATGAAGAATATACTTATTGGTAAAAGTACTCATTCCATTAACTAATTGTTTTAATATAGGCAAATTCATAAATTTCTGGTAAAATCTAAGATAAATACGAGTGTGTTCATCATCAATAGGTGAGAAAATTGCTACTATTCGAATATCCTTACTAATAATATTTTGCCAAATATTTGGCATTTGAAATTGAAGACTAAATAGGTCTTTATAGTTTTCTATCTCATTTGGTTTTAATGGTTTTACCTCTCCATAATCCGCTACATTATTTACATAAAATGTCATTAAATTTTCTTCCCATTTAACAACGGGACCATTTACTAAAGTTTTGTTTCCCCTACCTATTGAAGATGCATGTACAAAAGGCAAATGAACTACATCTAATTGATTTTCTATAGCTCTTGTGTAATGAACTGGCCACATTTCTGAGAATTCTCCATATGAAAAGCCTTCACGTAGTTCTTTAAAAAAAGGTATCTCTGGTAATTCATCTTTGTTTTCTCCGTACCATAGCCAAATTAGACCATATTTTTCTTCTACTCTAAAAGAGTTAACATTATATCTTTCTGGTACAACACTATTTTTACCATTAGCAGGTATTAAAGTCACCTTTCCAGAAGAATCATATTGAAATCCATGAAAAGGGCAGGTCATCTTGTCATGAATCACTGTTCCAGCACTCAAAGATGCCCCTCTATGGCAACATTTATCAAAAATACAATTCACCTCACCGTTTTCGCTTCTCCAAAAAACTAGTTTTTCACCCATTCTTGTTACACCAATTGGCTTTTTACTTTTTACCTCTTTTGAATTCAAAATACCATACCATTGATTTCTAATCATATTAATCTTCCTTTCTTCATTTTAAGAATTTATTATTTTCACATGCAAATATTAGACTCTATTTTTTAGCCAGAACTTTTTCCAGTTTCCATTGCTGCTATTAAATGCTAAGAAAACATATAAACAACTAATCATGCTTCCTAAAGTTAGCACTAACACAACCCAAATTAAAGATTTAGCAACATTATTTTCTCTATATACTATCCAACAACATACTATAATAAATTCAATATAAATATCTACTAATGATATTTGTCCCCATGGCATGCCTAACAAGATTTTACCCTCCTGAGCAAAATTTCCAATAGTAAACCCGTATATAAGCATTCCCATCATTACTAAAAAACCAATAAAAGAAAATATTTTTCCGATTTTCACAAAATCACTCCTACTCTCATTATATTTTATTATTAATGTTATTAACCATTTCTTTTAGAAAACCAAGGTATAAATTTACTTGTAATTTTAGCGTATTCCTGGAATTCTTTGTTATCCTTATAATGTTTTTCAAGCATCGGCACTCCAGAAACATATAACAACAATAACGTCATAATTACAGGACTAACTATTCCCGTTATGCCACTTTTTGATGATAAAGTAATTATAAATATTCCCCACCACATTGTAGCCTCTCCAAAATAATTTGGATGCCTTGTGCATTTCCAAAGTCCCCTTCTCATTATATGCCCTTTATTCTTTTTATCTGCAATAAAGTCTTTTAGTTGTTTATCTCCTAATGCTTCAAAAATAAAGCCAACTATCCAAATCCCTATACCTAAATATTCTAATATGCCTAAACTTCCTTTAGATGTAGCGTTATTCATTATAATTGGATATGCTATTACAAGCATAATTACACCCTGTAACATGAAAACTTGTAAAAACGCCCTTGGCATTACCCATATACCCCACTCCCTCCTAAATGTTGCATATCTAAAATCTTCGGGCTTTCCTAAATTTCTTTTTAATATATGATAAAATAATCTTATTCCCCATACAAAAACTAATGATGTAACTATAATAGCTCTTAAATTATAATTTCCTCCAGTAAATAATGTATATATTGATATTAGAACAAACCCAAGACCCCACCCCATGTCTACTATTGAATTATTTTTCCTCATTTGAGCAAGAATAAAAAAAATGCTCATATAGATAAAAACTAATATTATGCTTTCCAAGTACATATTAATAACAACCCCTCAAAATTTTATAGTATAACCATTAAGAACTTATAAATGATACAGCTACTGATCCAATTCCTGCACTTAAACCAACAATTGGTGATATTTCAGTAATATATTCTGGTGATTTTCGTAAAACTGTAGTTAATTTCAAACTCAATTCATTGGCTTTTATAAAAGCGTTTGCATGTACAATGTTATAAGATACTACTTTGTTATTTTCATTTGCTTTATTAACTATCGCAATTATTTTTTTAATACTTGATTTTGCACTAAAAGTTTTGCCAACTACAATTCCTTTTCCATCCACATTTATTGATATTATTGGTTTTAAATTTAATAACTTTCCTATAACCCCTTTCATTGGTGAAACCCGTCCACCCCTTACCATGTATTTAAAAGTATTAACACTAACGTATATTCTTGCTTGTTTAATCTTATTTTCTATTATCTTTACAACTTCCTCATAATTTTTCCCAATCTCTAATTCTTTTGCTGCTTCTAGTACTATTAACCCTTGTGCACCAGAATTTAATTTGGAATTAATTATTGTTATTTTTCTTCCTTCTTCTATAAATTTTTCTGAAGCTTTTTTAACAATATTAAACGTTCCACTCATTTCCTTTGAAACTATAATTGTAATTACTGATTCATAATGACTAGTTAAAAAAGAAAATACATTTTGTACATTTTTTATTGTTGGTTGAGAGCTTGTTGGATACTCTTTTAAATTGTCAATCATTGAATAAAACTTATCAGGTTTTATAGTAAGTTTATCAAGGTATGTGCTACCTTCAATAATTAAATTCAATGGTAAAACATGTATCTGATATTTTTCTATAAGTTCTTGTGGTAAATCAGCAATTGAATCTGTAAGTATAGCCGTCTTATTAATTCTGTTATGCACCACTTCATATTGTTTCTTCATGTCATCAACTTTTTGCTGAACTATTTCACCTTTTCCTCTTAGTATATAGAATAATTCATCTGGCTTATTTGTGTGTATGTGTATTCTAACTTTACTTTTATTACCTGCTACGATTAAGGAATCTCCTAAATGCTTTAGTGCATTCTTTATTTCATTGGTATTAACATTCTCATTTGAAATTAAAGCTTCTGTACAATATCTATAAGTTATATTGGGTGTACAATTAAGAATCTCTTCTTCAAATACTATTTTTTCTTCGTTTGCACTTGAATTTATAATATTTTTATCCTCAAGAAAATAAACAACTCCCTGGAGAAAACTCACAAACCCGCTTGCACCGGAATCTACCACTGATGATTTTTTTAATATTTTAAGAATATTGGGTGTGTTTGCAAGTGATATTTTAGCATCCTCTAAAGTTTTAATTATTATTACTTCAAAACTTTCAGTTACGTCTTTCAACTTGTAAACAGCATCTACCCATTCTCTTATAACAGTTATCATGGTCCCTTCAACAGGATTTAAAATAGCTTTATATGCATAAGGGACTGCTTTCTTTAAAGCCTGTGCAATCGTCACAGTCGTTAGTACTTCTGTGTAACTAATTTCTTCATCAATCCCATTTAAAAACTGAGCAAAAATTATTCCAGAATTTCCTCTTGCTCCAACTAATGCTGCATCCGCCATAGAATTAATTGTATTTTTAATAGATTTGTGAACCTTCGTATCTTCAACAATTGCATTCATTGTAGATACAAGATTGCTACCAGTATCTCCATCTGGAATAGGAAAAACATTTGTTTTATTCAAAATATTCTTTTGTTTCCTAACTTGGATGACTCCTGATAAAAATGCATTATATAATACTTCACCTGTTATATTGTTAATGTTAATTTCAATCCCTCCTGTATAATACTATTTATCTACAAATAATAGTTATTAACAACATGATAGCATATTTTTCGACTATTTAATTATATTAATACAAATAATTATTTGTTAATATGTACCTTTTAATATATTAAACATTATATGATTATCCCACAAAAAGCTTGTAATTACTTCCAAACGTAGTAATTATGATATAATAATATCAAAATCAGCACGTAGAGGAGGATTACTATGTTTTGCAAAAATAACGTTCAACAAACTACATTTTTAGATCCTGTAGCCCAAATGCCTAGATATCTTCAAAATATTTTAAAGAATTGTTGG
>NZ_JAHLEC010000112.1 GCF_018861705.1 Clostridium psychrophilum
TAAATTTTACTTTATACTAAAGTAATTAACTGGTTAAAACAAAATATTATTTCATTTCTTTACCTATTTCTCTGTTTAATTTTCAAAGACCAATTTGTTGTTTGCCATCAACTGACGACTTCTACTATTTTACTAGGTATTTTATGTTTTGTCAACAATTTTATTTAATACTTAAAAATAAACTTTCTATTTAAAATACTAGTTGACTACACACAAATCACAACAACATATATTATTTTATCATAATTATTTTTATATGTTTTATAGTATATATTACTTATATTAATATAACTACACAATAATCTTATTTTCTCACTTATTCTACGTTTTTCTCATATTGATACACTTGGGATAGTATACATAATTATTTCCATTAACTCACACTAAATACTTTAGTTTGTAAAAATATCTATTTAATTTATTGTTTTTAGCACAACTAAAATATTGAATATACTACTTTTCACTAGTTTTAACCTTATAAAAGATCATATGATCTCTCCAGTCTCCATTTATATACAAATATTTTTCACTTATACCAAGTTCCTTAAACCCACAGCTTTTTAAAACTCTTTGTGATTTCTGATTATCTATTAATGTAGTAGCCTCTACTCTATGTAATTCCAATTCATCAAAAGCATAATTTAAAACTAGTTTAACCGCTTCTTTCATATATCCTTTATTTTGTTCTTTTTCATCCATAGAATAACCTATAAAAGCATTTTTAAAAACACCCATAACTATATTCGATATTCTTATTTTACCAATGATTTTGTTTTCCTTATATATCCCCAAATTAACAGCCTTACCATTCAAAAACTGTTTATAACTTTCCGTTAGAATGCGTTTTTGGATATCTAAAGTATAAAACTTTTCATCTCTAGAAGGTTCAAAATACTTTAAGAAATCTCTGTTTCTTAAATTAAACTCTAACATTTCTTCTGAATCACCAGGAGTTAAAACCTGAATCTTAATTCTTTTTCCCTCAATACTAAGATTTCTTTCAATTGAATTCTTATTGAAAACAAAAGCACTTATACCAAACATCATTTCTGATTGATAATTAGATTTATTTATCACACTATCTGTAATAATTCCTTCTAACTCAAATCCTAAATCAATAAAAGCACTTATATTTATGCTTTCATGTGCTATAACATCAACTTTATTTATTCCCATATTTACAAATAAAATATTTAATATAATAGTTAATGTATCCTTTAAATACTCATAGTTTCCATTTGTGTGTTTGTGAAATTTCAATCTAAATTGACAAAATTTATTTTTTTTATCTAGTTCTATTATAAATATATTTCCTAAAATAATATAAGAATTGTCCTTTATTATATATTCCCGATCGTTACCTTTTAAAGCTTCCAAATTTACATATTTTCCTTTGTTCATTTTTAACTCCTTTCTCAACACTAAAATCATTAATTAATGTTGATCCTTTATATCCCATATTTATTTTTATAATAATATGACCAACTATAGTTAAGCATAATTAGAGCAATACAAAAATTGGTTGTATAACTAAAACTCTTTAATACGAAAATAGTTATATTTATTTTACTATTTCATTATACTTGTAACCTATTAAAATTAAAAATAAGAATATATTAATTCACGCTCTTATTTTTTGATCATCATATAACATTAAATGTTCGACTTTTTTATTAAATCCTTAACCACCTCACCACCAATTATCATACCTGCTACTGGTGGGACAAAAGATATACTGCCAGGAATCTGTCTTTTCATAGCACATTTTTTTGAACCTCCTGTACATATACAACCCTCTTTACATGTTATAACCTCTCCAATTGGTTTCATAGGAATTTCCTCTGAATAAACCACTTTCAACTTATCAATATTTCTCTTTCTTAATTCATGTCTCATAACCTTTGCAAGAGGACATATCTTGGTATCATAAATATCTGCAACCCTAAATAAAGTTGGATCTAATTTGTTACCTGTACCCAAACAACATATTATATCTATTTTGTGTTCATTGCAATATTCAGCTAAACATATTTTTGATGTTACCGTATCGATAGTATCTACTACATAATCTGTATCATCTGTAATTATATCTGACATATTATTTGCAGTTACAAATGTCTCATATGTAATAACTTCACACTTAGGATTTATTTCTAACATTCTTTCTTTCATAACTAATACCTTGCTTTTACCTATCGTTTTATGGGTAGCATGTACCTGTCTATTTAAATTAGTTAAACATATTGTATCATCATCTATTAACACCAATTTCCCAACACCAGATCTTACTAGTGCTTCAACTGTATAACTACCAACTCCACCTATTCCAAATACTACTACTTTACTTTCTTGTAATTTAGTTAAACTGTCCATACCTATAAGTAACTCTGTTCTTGACAACCAATGCTGTGGCATACTTTATTATCTCCTTTGTAATATATCTTATTGAATATATAATTTTTTTCTCGAATTTATAAATAACTATTTAGTATCACGACTTAATTATACCCTAAATATTTAGAAAGACCACGCATAAGCGCAGTCTTTCTAAATATTCAATAGGTTTTATAATATCATGATGTTAAATTATAGTTCATGAACAAATATACCACTTTGTAGTTTTGGTTCAAACCAAGTTGATTTAGGAGGCATTGTTTTTCCTGCATTTGCTATCTCTATTAAATCATCTATAGTTGTGGGGTACATAGAAAATGCAATTTTCATACCATTCTTAACTCTTCTTTCAAGTTCTGAAAGACCCCTTATCCCACCGACAAAATCAATTCTAGAATTTGTTCTTGGATCATCAATTCCTAAAATTGGACCTAATAAATTTTTTTGAAGTATTGATACATCTAACCTTTCTACTGGATCACTCAAATTAAAAGTTTCCTCTTTAGCCTCTAGTTTATACCATTTGTCATCAAAGAACATTCCATATGTTCTTTGTACTTGTGGCTTAAATTGGCCTTTACCTTGATATAAAGTAATATTGAATTTTTCAGCAACTTTTTCCATGAATTCTTCTGAAGAGTTACCATTTAAATCTGCTATAACTCTATTATAATCCATTACGTATAAATCCTTGTCAGGAAATATAACAGATAAAAAGAAATTAAATTCCTCATTGCCAGTATATGATGGGTTATCTTTCCTTCTCTTTAAGCCCACCTTAACTGCTGAAGCTGATCTGTGATGACCATCTGCTATATATAAGTACTCTGTTGCATCAAATAAAGTTGATAGTCTATTAATAATATCTTCATTATCTATAACCCAAATAATTTGTGATACTCCATCTTCAGATTTATAATCGTATATTGGTATTTTTGTTTCTGTCCAATCTTGTACAATTTTATCTATTTCATCTTTATGCCTATATGTTAAAAATATTGGTCCGGTATTACAATTTGTATAATCAACATGGTTAAATCTATCAAGCTCCTTATCCGACCTTGTTAACTCATGTTTCTTAATTATGTCATTTATATAATCATCAATAGAAGCACAAGCAACTATACCTGTTTGAAATCTTCCATCCATTATTTGTCTATATATATACATACAAGGTTTTTTCTCTTTAATGTATACCTTGTTACTAATCATTTTTTGTAGATTATCTCTAGCTTTTAGGTACACTTTCTCATCATGAATATCGATTTCGAGTGGTAAGTCTACCTCTGATTTATCAACATGTAAAAAAGAATAAGGGTTTCCTTTTACCATTTCTCTAGCCTCTTCACTATCCATAACATCATATGGAAGTGCCGCTACTTTTTCTACTAAATCTAATTGTGGTCTGTATGCTTTAAAGGCTCTTACAACCGCCATAATTATTCCTCCAGTTTGTACCTTCTATTTGAAAAAATCACAAATAATACTTATTATTTCATTACCTATTCTTACTTGAGCTTCCTTCGTTGCCGCGCCTATATGTGGTGTTACAGAAACTTTTGGATGATTAACTAATGCTTCGTTTTTGGTTGGTTCCTCAACAAAAACATCTACTCCCGCTCCTGCGAGCTTACCATTATTTAATGCTTCTACTAAAGCGACTTCGTCTACTACTCCACCTCTAGCACAATTAATTAAATACGCTCCATTCTTCATCATATCTAGCTGTTCTTTTCCTATTGTAACCCCTTTACCTTTGATAAAAGGTATATGCAATGATACATAATCTGATCTTTTTAGTAGATTGTTTAGTTCACAAAATTCATATTCATCAGTATCCTTAGCTTTTCCTAATATATCTGTATATATGACTTTCATACCAAGTGCGGATGCTTTTTTAGCTAGTTGCCTAGATATTCTTCCGTATCCGACTAAACCTAATATCTTCCCACAAATTTCTACACCAACATATTTTTTCTTATCCCATTTACCCTGCCTCATAGAAACATTAGAAATATTGACAAACCTTGACACTGCAAACATGTGCGCAAGTACAAGTTCAGCTACTGATGCACTGCTTGCATTTGGTGTGTTAGCAACTTTTATTCCTTTTTCCTTAGCATAGGATACATCAATATTATCAACTCCTACTCCACCACGAATTATAATCTTTAATTTCCCCGTTTGTGCTGCTATGTCAATTATTGGTTTTCTTATTTTGGTTGCAGATCTCACCACAATTACATCAAACTCTCTCAGTTTTTCACCTAAAATTTCAGGATTATAAAATTTTTCAACTACTTCAAACCCTTTAGCTCTTAATTCTTTTACTGCACTTTTCTCCATACCATCTGTAACTAATACTCTAATCACGATAATCCCCCTCTTTCTATACAATAATAGCTGTTTTTTAGTTAAATTTTCCTGTTTTATTGTTTCTTAGCTAAATAAAAATTACTAAAATATAAATTAAGAATGAAAAATTATATAATAATCTTTCATCCTTAATTTATCATTCTTATTTTAATTATTATTTAAGTCCTAAAATACCATTTATTGTTTCTAATAAAGCCTTTATTTCTTGTTGTGTAGTTTCAGCCATATGTGCTATTCTAAATGTTTCATCTTTTAATTTTCCATAACCATTAGATATAATAAAACCTTTTTCACCTAATTTTTTATTTAAATCAGAAACATCAATTTGTCTTGTGTTTTTAATAGCAGTTACTGTATTTGACATAAATTTTTCATTTGGAAATATATCAAAATATTTTTTAGCCCATGTTCTCACAATTTTAGCATTATCAATATGCCTAGCATATCTATTATTTAAACCTTCTTTTAAAATTTTATCTAATTGATAATCTAAAGCAAACATATGGGAAAGTGATGGAGTAGAAGTATACTGATAATCTTTCTTTTGTATACAATCATATAGTCCTAATAAATCAAAATATACTCCTCTATTAGTAACTTGTTTAGCTCTTGCTACTGCTTTTTTAGAGAATGTACAAATAGACATTCCAGCAGGTAATCCTAAACATTTTTGAGTTGAAGTTATACAAATGTCTATTGCCCATTCATCGACTTTTACTTCTGTTCCAGCAGCATTACTTACTGTATCAACGCACACCACAACTTCTGGGTAGTTTTTGTATACTGATGAAAGATCCTCAATGTTATTCATTAATCCTGTTGAAGTTTCATTCATTGTTATTGTTATTAAATCATATTTACCTGTTCGTAATACATCTTCAATCGTTTTTTTAGTAGTTGGTTGTCCCCATTCTGAATCAAATTTATCTGCTGGGACACCATTAGCTGTACACATTTTAAACCATCTATCACCAAATGCTCCCACTGAGAATATTGCTGCTCTTTTAGCTGTACATGAACGCACAGCACCTTCCATTAGTCCACTTCCTGAACTAGTTGAAAGTAATATCTCCTCCTTAGTATTAAATACTTTCCGCATCTTATTACTTATGTTTCTTTGTAATGTAGATGCCTCCTTACCTCTATGTGATATCTGAGGAGTAGCCATTTTTTGAAGTACATCTTCTGCTACGTCTACTGGTCCTGGTATAAATAATTTCTTATGCATAATTTACCCTCCAAGTTTTGGCTTTTCCCTTATTTTTTTGCTTTTGTCATCTGTCTTGAAGTCTAATTTTAATTCTAAATATTATTTTACCACTTAAATATATATTTCTCAATATAATAAATCTAAATATTTTGATAATTCCCATTAAACAATATACATATGTATTTATGTAATAAAAATAGTTTACTATATTACACTTATTTTATTATATTTATTAAATTATTATTGCAATTATTCTCAATCCGCATAATTATTTTAACCATCTAACAAAAAATATTGTTAAATGATTAAAATATAAATTAATTTAATGACTAATTAACATTGATCTAATCCTGCTAAAACTTTATCATATAAGTTAACCTCACATTTGTTATTCTTTAAATGTTGGCAATTACCACAACTTTTACTAAATGATGTACCCATTGAAGATTGAAACCCTGATCCTATTGAGTCATATCCATTACAACTATTTGCTACATGCGACATCTGTTCTACATTTGGCATAATTTATTCCTCCTCATAATTTAAAAATCAATTATATATTTATTCTTCCCAAACTTTTATTAAATAATTCTCATATACATTTTTATATACACTAAATAAAGCTACTAGAACAAAAAAATGTTTTAGTAGCTTGTGTATGTTATAGTAAATTAAATATTTCACTATTCCTATTTTTTAAACAGTTTGTATATACTATATTCTTAAAATATTACTGATTTTTTATAATTCATCTATTGTTAAATTAACAATTCTCATACCATTAATTTTATACATTAATTATAGATTCAGTTTCTCTACAATATTTTGTAGTTAAACACTGTCCTAAATTTCTTGGACATCTTTTACAAACACAATCTAAACCCTCTTCGTTACAATGTTTTGCCAAAGCCTCCGGACACTTGTTACAGTTATCTCCACCTACAGCCATTTTATCACCTACTCTCTTAATTAGATTTAATTTATTAGACATTATTTATCTTCATTCTCTTTCTCATAGATTTTTCTATATCTAATCATTATCTCATTTAGAATGTCTGCTACTATTGGAGGTGTATATGTAATTGCGTTAGCTCCTGCTTTTATAGTCTCCCTTATAGCATCATTAGTTGAACCACCAGTTGCAATTATAGGAAATTCTGGATTCTTTTCTCTTATTTTCCTAACAATATATGCAGTCTTTTTAGCCCCTGATACATTAATTATAGTTGCTCCTGCGTTTATTCTTGCTTCTATATCTTCAAATTCCGATACAACTGTAACTATTATGGGAATATCTATAGTTTCTCTTATTTGCCTTACAACTTCATTAGATATTGGACTATTAACTACTATTCCCATAGCCCCTTTAAATTCAGCATCTAGAGCCAAATTTGTTACTCTTTTCCCTGTTGTAATTCCTCCTCCAACACCACAAAATACTGGCAAATCTGCTGCTAATAATAATGCTTCTGTAATTCTAGGTTGGGGTGTAAATGGATATACCGCAATAACTGCATCAGCATTTGTATTTCTTATAACAGCTACGTCTGTAGTAAAAACAAACGATTTTAATCTTTTCCCAAATATTACGATACCACTAGCATCTCTTATAACACTTGGTAACTCTATCATATGACTTCGCAAATTTCCTGTTATTTGAGGTACTTTTTTAGTTAAATCCTTATTTCTAATGTCTTTATCCAATTTATTCTCCTTACCAATACTTATTTAAAATATCTTATATGTCGCATCTATAAGCCTTTTCTCCATTATATCCAATTTCCTTAAGTAGTTTTCTTACAACTCTTTTACCTATTTCATCTTCACTCATTTCACACATGGCATCATCTATGTTACCCCACTCAGCCCAATCAACCTCAGGTGACTTGATTATTTCTCCTTCAACATACCTCGCCATAAAAGTTAACATTATAATTTCTTTAGAAGCTAAATAATCACTCCCCAAATATTTTATATCGCCAACAGTTATACCTGTTTCTTCTTTGACTTCTCTATGCACAGTGTCTTCAACCGATTCGCCGTTGGTTACATATCCTGATACTAATACTTTAGAATTTTTAAAAGTATAATTCTGTTTAAGAAGTAATATTTCTTTGCCCTTCATAACTGCAACCACTATACATGGTTTTGGCGTGTCAAAATACATAATATCATCCACAGGACAATATGGAACTGGGCCTTCATCCCAGCTATCTCTATCAATTAATTTTTCTCCACAAATTGGGCAATATATAAATTTCATATTATTTTCTCCTTACCATCTATATTATTAGCAATAATTTTATTACTTTTCATCTTAAAATAAGTCATTTAAATTAATTTTATAATATTATCTCAACTGATTTACTTAAAGTTATTAAATTTTCCCCAACTATACATTCATAAGCAAAAATATCTACTCCATTATTATACGCCAGTCGTAATGCCTCCCCAAAATCTTTATCCATATCATCATAGGGAGAAAAACTATTTACATTACTCATTTGAATAAGAAATAGCACCCCAGCTCCAAAACCTTTTCTTTTAGACTCTATAAGTTCTAACAAATGTTTTTTTCCTCTTTTTGTAGGTGCATCTGGAAACATAGTTTTACCATTGACTTCAAATGTTACTCCCTTTACCTCAAGATAATATTCTTCACCAAGCTCATTAGAAAGTTTAAAATCAAATCTACTATTCCCGAATATTTTCTCCCTTTGTACTATATTATACTTTACCAAACTTTTAATTTTTTTATATTTTAGGGCCTCATCAACAACCTTATTAGGAATTTGTGAATCTATATTAATTAGTTTATTATTCTTATACACTGCAATAAGATCATATAATGTTTTTCTACTAGGATTAATCTCTTCTCTTAATAAAACCGTAGATCCTGAAATTAATATCTCTTTGCATCTTCCTGTATTAGGTACATGAACTATTAATTCTTCTCCATTAAGTTTTACATAGGCTTCAAATCTATTTGGTCGTCTTGTAAATTCTGCAATAAAAACTCTTTTGCCTATAAGCATAACTTCATCTCCATTTTTATAAATATACACTAATTCATAAGAATTATCAACATTGCCCAGTATTATTATGTTATTTTATAAAGCAAAAAAGCCCTTGCATTTGCAAGAACTCTTTGGTGACTCCTAGGGGAATTGAACCCCTGTTACCACCGTGAAAGGGTGGTGTCTTAACCGCTTGACCAAGGGGTCATAAAAAAATTGGTGACTCACCGGGGAATCGAACCCCGGACACCATGATTAAAAGTCATGTGCTCTACCAACTGAGCTAGTGAATCATATGGCTGGGATGGCAGGATTTGAACCTACGAATGCTACAGTCAAAGTGTAGTGCCTTACCGCTTGGCGACACCCCAATATTATGGTGCGTCTTAAGGGATTCGAACCCCCGGCCCACGCCTTAGAAGGGCGTTGCTCTATCCAACTGAGCTAAAGACGCATAATTAATAAAATGGAGCGGGTAGAGGGAATCGAACCCTCGTAACTAGCTTGGAAGGCTAACACTCTACCATTGAGTTATACCCGCTTAATTATGTTTTATGTAAATATGGTGCAGGTGAAGGGACTTGAACCCCCATGCCGTAAAGCGCTAGATCCTAAGTCTAGTGCGTCTGCCATTCCGCCACACCTGCAATACATAAATGGTGACTCCTAGGGGAATTGGACCCCTGTTACCACCGTGAAAGGGTGGTGTCTTAACCGCTTGACCAAGGAGCCTTATAAAATACTTAAATATATTTATTTTAGTATTGACCTGGCGACAACCTACTCTCCCACAAGGTTACCCCTGCAGTACCATCGGCGCATTGAAGCTTAACCTTCGTGTTCGGTATGGGAACGGGTGTTACCTTCAGGCCATCATCACCAGATTATTTTTCAGAAATAATAATCGAGAATCTACCGTCGTTGACTACGGATATTAAATATAAAATATCTTCTCATTATCATCTCTATTATAGAGATGTTATACTTTTTTAAAAAAAGTATTCTCTCAAAATTGCACAGTGCTAATCTTCTCGCTGACGCTTGAAGCTTTGTCCCTTTCTTACGAAAGAGAAATATCGCAGTATTAATATTTTTTGTTACTTTAATCTATCTTGGTCAAGCCCTCGACTTATTAGTATTAGTCAGCTGAACATGTTACCATGCTTACACCTCTAACCTATCAA
>NZ_JAHLEC010000113.1 GCF_018861705.1 Clostridium psychrophilum
TGGATAATTATCTTCAAATATTTGTTTTATAGTAATCTTATTTTTTCTCATGATTTAATCATCTCATATTTCTCTTGAATTTTCCACCTAATTTTCATCTAAAATGTTATCCACAGCGGTTTCCGCAAGCTGTTTCCTATATAATAAAAAAGTTTATAACTAAATAATAATATAAATAGGCTACACTCCTTAAATAATATTTAATATTTAAGGAGTGTAGCCTATTTTGGGTGTTTTTACATTACCCGCCAAAAATGTATATTAGCATATTGAAGGTTATGAGTCAGAAATAAAATAGAAATTATGTTACATAACAATATCAATTGTTAGTATTAAGTAACATTCAATTTATGCTTTTCATATAAAACATTTAAAATCGTTGCTAAATAAGAAAAGTGAAAGTTACACAAGTCTATTGTGTAACTTTCAAAACACTCAAAATCCACATTAATAATATGTTTTAGAGGAAATGTTCATTGGACTCATGTTCATCGATCCAGTATCCCTGTTGATTATAATGATTATACAATCCAGTCTCATAGTCACGAGTTAAAATAGATTCATCCGTGTATTCAGGTGACTGCTTAATACTCTCACGAAGAAGGTTGATGAATACTTTAGATTCATCCCAACTAACGCGTTCTATCCATTTTGGTGAAATAAGAACCTTTTTCCCCGGCAACCAATTCTTTGTATCAATGATTAGGTAACGAATCGCAAGTGTTTTATCATCAATAATAAAATCCTCAACATGTCCAATTGTGCCATCTGTAGCTTGGATGTCGTACCCAATTACATCACTAGCCATGTGTAAATGGTTTTCCCACTGTTCGTTAACTTGAGGTGATCCCATTAATTTTTCTTGGTCTTGACCACTCTCTATGCGAGGAGAAAGTCCATACGTTCCCCACATGTTTGGTCCACCCCAATATACGGGCCATTCATAATACTTATAGTAATCTTCTTCATATTGTCGTGATATAGGTTCATCATTATACAAAGAAGGACTGTTTTCAATCTGATTCTTGGTGAGATTAATGGTGATAGATTCATCTTCTTTATTAACATCACCCAATGCATACGGTGAGATTATTACTTGTCTACCAGTTAACCAATTTCCTGTGTTTACAATTAAATAGCGAATTGCCCAAAAGTGGTCATCAAAATAGAATTCTTTGACCTTACCTATTTCTCCGTCTACACAGCTTAATTTATAATTCTTTAGTGTTTTGGCTTTGTTTAACATAATAACATCCCTTTCATATTTTAGTTTTTTGTAAAATGATTCTGTGATATATTTGAAATAACACTTTCTATTATCGTCCTCTTCCACCTATAACATCAAAAATGAATACTATAACGGCTATGACAATTAATATGTGTATCCAACCACCACCAATATTAAGAACCAGCCCCAATAACCAGAAAATTATTAATATTCCTGCTAACCAACGTAATAATCCCACATATATCACTCCTTTATAACTTGATTTTTAACAAAGAACATTAATGCCTAAATTTTACACAAATTTAAATTTAATAAAAATTTAGAATATTCTGTTCATATTTATATTATATCACTGGTTTAGCTATATTTAAAGTTTTTTCGACAATTAAATTTTTTTATTTCAATAAAAATGTAACGAATTTGCTCGAATGATTCAATAATAAGAAAACCTTATTATTAATTAAGGGAGGTTTATTACACAGTTATTTTAAGTCAATTATATCATTGTGTACCATATGTTACTATTTTCTAGAATGGTTAAATCGAAAATATTGGTGCTACCCATACTATTAATAATTAAATTAAACATAAAAATAAATGAGTGATCTTCACCTAATTGTAAATGGATCAAAAAATAAATTATGTCGTGAAATTAAATTTTCACGTCGTTTAATTGTCCATAAATTGAAACAATTCCTCTACCGAAACCATAAAAACTTTGGCAATATCCATTGCTATTTTTAATGAAGGATTGTATTTTCCATTTTCTAAATGCCCAATCGTTTCCCGTCGAACTCCTATCAATTGAGCAAGTTCTTCTTGTTTCATATTATTTTTTGCCCTATATTCCTTAATCCTCGTTGTCATCTTTGACATATTTAATTACCACGAATATCATAAAATAGAAATATTGCAAGATTCAATATATGAATACATACAAAACCATACACTAGGACTGGCATAGAAATTATCACGGATGTTTTAAACTTTAAAGCATATAACATCACTAAGCCAAACATGGCCAATGTAATAGTATAAGATAATTTACCTGCCTTTAGTTGATTTTGTTTTGCCATTTCATCTGTAGGTTCACTTTTTTTACGATTAGTATAGATAAACATAAAAAGCAATAACACTATGGCAAACAAGCCCATGATATTATTCAACAGACCGTTCTGCATATTTGCTAATACCCCACAAACTATTATTACTATATCTGGAACAATTGTTTGCATAACGATTTTTTTGCGTAAACTCAATTTGGTTTTCATTTCATTACCTCCATGTGTTATATATTTATAACTTTATGATACAAATATATCACATGTGGATTTATTTGTAAATGCTTAAAACAATATTTTTTATTCGTTATCTATATTAAAAGAACAAGATATAAGCAAGCTGGAAATTATAATTAACTTATTAGCAAACGATAAAAACCATTCAATATAATAAATGTTATATTGAACCAAAAAAGCCACAGTAAAAATACTGTGGCTTTTTTGGTAATCGAGAATGAATGTATTATTATACTGGCCTACGTTCTAATACTTTTATTTTAATTTCATGTTTCCCAGTAACTTCTTCAAGTACCTCAACAATTTCTTTAATCTGTTTTACATCACTCGAAACATTTTTTATTGATGTTTCTGATATATCAATTTTCTCCAATATCGCATTATCACTAACTTTAAATAATCGTTCTTGTTGTTCTCCGTGTGCTTGATGTAGTTCACCCAAGGTAATAATTTTGGTTTTTATTTCTTCTTGCACTAATTCAATTTTATCAAGTCTATTATTCATGCTGTTTAATGAGCCTTTTATTTCTGTTTGACCTTCTGTTAATTTAACCAATATTTCCATTATATCATCATTACTTGCCACTTTTTATCACCTCATAAGTCCTATTATACATTATCATTTCTTAAAGTAGATAAATTATAAAATTTATTTTTTATTTTGCACTGAAACATCTTTTTTAGCTCTTGGAGTTGTTTTTTTCTTTTCAAGTTCTTCTAATAGAGATTTATATTTACTTTGATATTCTTGTATCTCTGCATTATGGTTTACTTGATTTTGATTTAACTGCTCTTGTTGTTCCTTTTCTAGTTTTAGTAATGCCTTATCCATCGTTATGCTTGCCTTGTCCTTTAACTGCTGAATATCTTCGCTATGTTTATCCTTCAATTGCTCTTGGCTCTTAGTCAAGCCATTAATGACCTTCTCATGATCTTCTTTCAAGTTAACAATGTCTTTGCTTAAATTGTTAACTTGAAAATCCTTTTCTTTAAGGCTATCTTTTAATTCAATATTTATAGATTGCGCATCTGCAAGTAACTTCTTATATTTTTCCACTTCAATTTTATATTGTTCATATTCTTCAAGTATCCCAGTTAATGTATCGTTTTTGCCTTGGTATTCCTTAATAATAGTCAGTTTATCTTGGGCACTTTCTTGTAATTGATTATGTTGCTCTTTTAATGATGTATTATCTTTGCTTAAAATTACTAACTTTTCCTCATTCATTGAATTTAATAAGGTTACTGAATCAATTTCATTTTGTAAATCGCTGACTTTATCTTTATATATTTGCAAATTCTTTTGGCCATTTTCTGAAATGTCACCTTTTTGACTCTCTAATTTATCAATAACATTAATAAATGCCTGATGTATTTTGTTTGTGTATCCCTCTAAAACATCAATATCGCCTACCAAATTAATGTTTTTTACCTTTCCTTTGTTTAACTCATATAAATTTAATAGTGTATTAAGAAAATCTTTATTATTTTTACCTTCTTCACCTACAAATTCATCAAATCTTTTGCGTTCTTCTGTATCAAGCCTAATTCCTAATACTGTACTTTTCTCATCTGCCATTATAAAAATACCTCCCGTTTAATCGTGTTAACACAATGTTTCACGTGAAACGTTGGTATAACTATGTTAACAAATGTTTACACTGTACTGTTAACATATATTTATTATATATCACTATAAAGCCTTTTGCAATGTGTTTCCGAGGATTTTAAGTTATAAGTAGATTATATATTAAATAACTCTAAAGATAAAAAACTTAGGATAATTCTTATCTAATTACTTTCTTAACTTTATTTTAAATTGTTACCACGAATCAAATAATTTTGAAATGTTGGAGATGTCCATAAATAACTACCGTCTTCAAAAACGGACCCCTTGTCAGAAAAATAACTCTGACCACTTCCACTTTTTCAGTTGGTTTTCTTAAAATATAAACCTATATTTCATAAATAAAATACAGTTGCTCAAGCCACAAAGTGAGAAAATAAGAAAGGGAGTGCAGCCACATTTGGATATGAAAATTTAAAACTAAAATACGACTGTGCACACAATACAAAAAGTCTCTTCGCCCTAAAGACAACTAAACTTTTTAACGTATTAAAATATAAATTAATTCGGTCGTTTAGCGACAATAATAGTTGAATTTTTATGTGATTTTAAGAACGTAAAGGTATCCGATAAGACCTATAAAATGTAAAACCATGATACGTATAGGTATACGGGAATGGCTCTATACCTCACTTTTAATAATTTTGATTTGTAAAGTAGCATAACACTAGTTATAGCAATGCTTTATGCCTTTTTTAGGTTTTGACCTTATCCCCTCGGAGAGCACGAATTTTACGATAGTAAAGTATAATGTGCTATACTTTACTTGGAATTATTCCGCTTAAGGGAATATATTTCGAAAAGTATTGTTTAGAACTAAGGGGGAGATCTATATGAGTTATTTGGTTTGTCATGTTCAAAAATTCAAAGCAAATGATGTAAAAGGAACTCAAATTCATAATCAAAGAGAAAGCAAAAACAGTAAAAATAAAGACATAAATAGAGACCGTACAATTCTAAATTATGACTTACATAATGAAAAACATATTAACTATAATCATAAAATTAAAGAAATAATTAAAGATGGTTATAGTGTCAATAAGGGAATTAGAAAAGATGCTGTAGTAATGACCAGTACCTTAATAACTTCTGATAGTGAATATTTCAAAAAGCTTCCTCTGGAAGATCAAGCGACGTTCTTTAAGCAGACTTACGACTTCTTAAAAGAAAAGTATGGTGAAAAGAATATAGTATCAGCAACTGTACATTTGGATGAAACTACGCCACATATGCACCTTTGTAGTGTACCTCTAACTGAGGACGGAAGACTTTCAGCTAAAATTATTTTTAATCGTAAAGCTCTACTACAATTACAATCTGAATTGCCCAAACATTTACAAAGTAAGGGGTTTGATGTCCAAAGAGGTGAAGCAGGTAGTGAAAAAACTCATTTGGATACTCAGGAATTTAAAATTAGAACTAAAC
The DNA here is from genome assembly GCF_018861705.1 of Clostridium psychrophilum. Lineage (GTDB taxonomy): Bacteria > Bacillota > Clostridia > Clostridiales > Clostridiaceae > Clostridium_AD > Clostridium_AD psychrophilum. Next base: position 5,579 of record NZ_JAHLEC010000113.1, read on the forward strand.
AAGAAGAGTTAAAAAGAAGTGAGGTTGAATTCCATACTGCCTACAATGAGCTTAATATCAAATCTAAGGCCTTAGAAAATTTAACGACTAATATATCTAATCTTGAACAAACAAGCGTTAAAAGGAGTTTAATAGGCTCTAAAATGACTCTTCAAGAGGACGATTACAATAAAATAATGAATTTAGCTAAAAAAGAATTGTTAAATGAAAAATCTTTCGATGAATTAAAACAGGTTAATACCTCCTTGGAACGTGATAAGTTAAGTTATCATAAAGGATTTACAGAGTACTTTGATAAATACTCTAAATTAAAAAAAGAACATAAAAAATTAAAAGATAATGTAGTAGGGTTGATAAAAGAATATAAAATAATGACTGATATTTTAGAAAAAAATAATTTAATACCTGAGGTTAAACAAAAACTTAAGCTTGAAAAAGAATCTGAGAGAATTTCAAAAAGAACTAAAAGAGAAGATTTAGAGTTATAAAAAGAGAACAACTACAGTTGTTGTATAGTAAAGAGTATAGTAAAGAGTATAGTAGAGAGTATAGTAGGATTCTGCAAACATAGTGGTACTAACGGTTTGAAGGGCATAAGGGTGGAAGGATTGACTGTTAAAGGTGGAAGGATTGACTGTTAAAGGTGGAAGGATTGACTGTTAAAGGTGGAAGGATTGACTGTTAAGGTGGAAGAAATGACTGTGGAAAGTGGAAATTGACTTTCCACAGTCTACATGTAATAATATACCTATATTGATTATAGGAGGATATTATGGAAAATAAAAAGGGCGGGGAATTAATATGTAGACGACCTGAAACAATTGTTGAAGCAAGATTTAGCTTAACAAAAAAACAGAATGATGTTTTGGATATGGTTTTTGCGTCTATTGAAAATGACGATAATTTGCGATATGAAATTGATATAACTAAGTATGCGAAATTATATAATATACAAGATAAAAGTAATATTTACGGCGATGTAAAAAAAACAGTCAGAACATTTGAAGGTAAAGGATTTTCGGTGACTCAAAAAATTAGTGAAAAGAAAGAAAATAGAATATACTTTGCTTGGTTTTCTAGTATTAATTATCTTGGTGGAGAGGGTAAAATTATAATTGAATTAGGTCAAACGCTTAAAAAACTATTATTAAGTGCTAAAAAAGCTTGTTTTTATCAAATTAAATATCCTATAAATTTTACGAATATTTATAGTAAAAGAATTTATTATTATTTAAAAAGCTTTGAGGATACTGGATGGAGAGTCGATAATTTAGATAGTTTAAGATCCAAGTTAGAATGCCCCAAAAGCTATAATAGGTATGCTGATTTTAGAAAACATGTACTCACTCCAGCATTTGAAGAAATAAATGGTGAAAGTGATATCTCATTTAAGTATGAGGAATTAAAAACTAAACGAAAGGTAACAGGGATTAAATTTTATGTTAAAACAAATAAACCCAAAATATCTAACAAAGATTCTATTAAGTTTCCAGAAGAAACTGCTGAGGAAGAAGTTTTAGCAACATTAATCGAACAAGAAGAAGAAACTCCAATTAAAAAAATTATGGTTATAATGAGTGACAGCAATATAACAGCTCTTGAAGCTAAAAAAATATATGATAGTTCTAAAAAGAATCTTGAAATAATTAAAAAAGTGTATGCTGATGGTAAAAACCAAGAGATACCGAATTTTACAGGATGGATGATAAGCATGGTTAAGCCAGGGGTTTACATAGAACCAAAGAAAAATCATGCTAAAGGTAGTTTTAATAATTATGAGCAAAGAGAATATGATTTTGATGACTTAGAAAAGAGATTATTAGGGTGGGATAGTCTCCAAAATGATGATGCAGGGGAAAAGTTCAGTCAATTATCAATAAGCGAGGGGAAATAATGGCTACAATGAATATTGAAATATTTAAGTTTCAAAAAAAAGATGATTATTTATCTTTTACATTCTTAAAAGACGATGTGAAAGATATAGGAGATAAGAAAGTTATATTAAATATGATAGAACATTTATGTAGTTATCATAAAATAGAAGTTAAAATTACTATGGAAAAATTAGAGCAATCTTTAGCTATGTGTGATAAAGATACTATTGGATTTAGAGTAATATATTCCGAGGATAATTTAGCAGAACTATTTATAGTACAAAAAAAAGGTAGCTTTAGAGGTCAGTAATAGTAACTATATATACAATTTTAGACAGAATAAAATAATAACGAAATGGATGATGAGATTTTGATTGTTGGCGCAATCTGCTTTAGGATAGGAATATGTTATATATTAAAAAAATATATAACAAAAAGGCACCCTTCTAAAAGAGTACCTTCTATTTCTATACATTATAGTTGGTTTGACAGGGCGGCGTATCCTGTATCTCTGTTAACTACCTTTGCAAGTAGCGCGTTGGGAGCCATTTCCAACTTCAAATCCAAACTATAGTAGTATTATTAACATGTTTATATTTATATTATACATTCTATGATTAAAAAGTGCAATAATACGTTACACTTTTACAATCCTTTTGCTATTTAGTCTATTATCAAGCTTAGCTTCTGTTATTGGATACAATGAAGCGACATATATGTAATTATCAATAGTATCAAATTGAATAGCTAAAAGCATATTATCACCAATTCTTTTTATCAATTCGAGGCTTGTACCTTCTTTATCAGGAGCGCACCCCACATAATCAGGGTCATTTAGTATATTTTCCATAGTTGACAATAAATTATTTGAAATAGTTTTGCTGAATTTATCTTTATGTTTTTGTATATGTTTTAGTACTCCAGGAGCAGCATATACTTTACCAGGATATTTAAAGTTTTTAAGTGTTGCTATTTCTTTTGTTAATGTACCTATTTTCATATATTCTGATGTTTTCCCCATAGTGAATGTGATCCTTTCATAATTTATAATAAGCAGAAATGCGTTACTACAAATCAACATAATCTATTTATACTTATTTATAAATTCTAAAATAGCGATAGAAATAAGATCTTTCTGTTTTTCTTTTCTATTTTCTGCAAACTTAGAAAATTCTTCTGCTATTCCTTTATACATTTTGAAGCTTCTAGTGATTACTTCACCATTTAACTTAATATCATTTATATTGAGTTCTGGTACCTCAATTATATTTGTATTAGTTTGTTTTTTATACCAACCTACCATTTCTTTTAGATCTCCAGTTAGAGATAAAAGTTCTTTGAATTCAGTCGGTAGTTCAAAAGTATTCTTTGGTATACTTTGAATTTCTTTTAAATTAATTTGAGTAGTTTGTTGATGTGGTTCTTGAATTTCAAGTGGTTCAGCATAGGCTGGATTTACGATCCCTTTGTTTAATTGTTCGGAATTTACCTTGGTAGTTGAAAAGAGTACTTTCTCACTACTTTCAGTATCATAAAAAAAAGTTGATTTATTATATACTATATTTGTTTCTTTAATTGTTTCAGAAAAGTCTTTTCTGTTTATACCAAATTGTCTTATAAATTTATCAGTAGGTATTTTTTCTTCTTTGATTCTAATTTTATTGTTTTTTGTATTTTCATTTATTGCCTGAGCTATTTCTTTTAATTTTTCTATTGGCAGGTCTAATTTTTTAGGTTTACTCATTTTCCTAGCCCCCATTATTTAAGGTTACTTTTAAACTACTTTAGTTTACTTTTTATTTTATCATAAAAATTTATTTAAAAAAACAAATTTATTATACAAATAACTACAATTCTATAAATAGAAATTTTCTATGCTCTTATCCGTTATATCCTCATTGATTCCAATATATCTTAAAGTAACACTAGGGGAGGAATGATTAAATATTTGTTGAAGTAGTGCAACATCTTTATTTTGTTTATAGTGCCAGTATCCAAAGGTCTTTCGTAGTGTGTGAGTCCCTATCTCCGCAAGTCCAATATGCTCCGCTGCACTACTAAGTATTCGATATGCCTGGACTCTGCTAATGGGCTTATTATCGCCTTTCCTACTCTGGAATAAGTATTCTTCATCAGACATTGTTTTAATATATTTATCTATTTCTATTTTTAATAGCGAATTTATTAGGAATCTTTTTATCTTATTTGTCTTTTGCTCTATTATTTTAATATGTGTTTTATCTTTTAGATCTTTTACTTTAAGTTCTAATATGTCACTAATCCGAAGACCGGTGTTTATTCCTACAACAAACATTAAGTAGTTTTTATATCCTTTTTTCAATAATTCCATTTTCATTTCTTCAAGTTTTTCTCTATCCCTAATTGGTTGAACTAGCCTCATGCTCTACAACTCCTTAATATTATAATTAAAACCATTATAATACATTGAACGTAACAAGTTAAGACGTTATGTTACATTCAAAATGAAAAAAATAAGGAATGGGCTATAGCCTCAATGTGAATGTAACACAATTGTATTTATGTTACATTCACTAATATTTTTTACAGAATAATTCGACAAAAAATAAAAGAACAAAATCTCCCTACGGTCGAGTAAAAACCCTTATGCCAAGCAAATATGATAATCTCATCGTCCTTTGATTATCATATTTGCATCACATTCTGGGCATAGAACAA
>NZ_JAHLEC010000114.1 GCF_018861705.1 Clostridium psychrophilum
AAATTCCGGTTAAATTATTATGTAAATCGGATAAATATATGTGCAAATCCATGATTTAACTAGATAAATTAATTTGTAAAACTTAGGATAAGATAAAGTGTAAATCAACATCTAGATAATTCAGTTGTAGTTGTACAAATTCCACCTCTGGGTGAGCAGTAATGATTTCTTCTAGAAGTTCTGCGTTGTCATGATAAGAGAAACCGATGCTACGAATCTTACCTGCCTCCTTCTTCTGCTGAATAAATTCAAAACTTCCAAGTTTTCGCGCAATAGCATAGTTGCTAGCATTCAAACAGTGCAACATATAATAATCAAAATATTCCACTCCACACTTTTCCAGCTGTTCATTGAATATTCGCTCCATGTCCTCTTTGGTTTTCAACATCATGGTAGGCATCTTAGTTGCAACAGTAAAACTTTCTCTAGGATGACGTTTCACCAATGCTTCTCTTACCATAACCTCACTTACATAATCATGGTACATATACGCTGTATCAAAATAAGTAAATCCTCTCTTCAAAAACGTATCTACCATCTGACATAACTGTTGCAAATCAACACTGGTCTGATCCTCTTGATCTATAATTGGTAATCTCATACATCCAAAGCCTAATTTTTTATGTTCCATAAATTTTCACTCCTAATATTTATTTAAGTTAATACGTCTACTCTGATATTGCTTGATTTAAACATTTTATCTATTGCCTCACCAAACATCTCTTTAACCAAACATCAACATTCTTTTATGCAGATGATGAATTCACACTTCCTTCATTTCTGCCATACTAATGCCATTTAGATCTAGATTTATTTCTACATTAACACCATACACCTTAAAGTGAGCTCCAAGTCAATACCTTTCATAGATTATCATAAAAAATATCAACCTATTAATTAATGGCATTATTCTAAGTACATCAGTATATAAATAGATACTAATATGTATATGCTTAAACTTAGGTAAGTTAAAATAACAACTTTTTAGCTCATTTTTAGATTTTAGACTTTACATTTGACTATAAATTTTGACATTCATAAATACTGTAGGGCACAGCATTATTAGCATCTATAGAACTATTTCACTGTTAGAGCAAATTGGTACTTTAGAAAAAATGATATAGAGAACTACTCATCATGTTGTAATTGTTGAAAATAATATCTGAGTTGTGGGGTTTTTACCTGATGGTAAAATGATAACTCCAACTATACCTAGTGTTGAAAAAATGTCTTTGCATGATATTTCAGCCTATATTTCCAATATAACCAGAAGAATAGAGAATACCAATGTTAATGAAATGTTTTATAAAGCTGTTAATTTTAATTCCATTGTTCCATTTTTAAAAAGGCTTGATGAAATATTTGCTAAACCAAATATTATTCATAAATGGTAAACTAAGAAGTTATATTAAGACTTAAACATTTGTATTGCTTCTTAATATTATATGTTATTACAACACAAGGTTAACTATCATATTATAAACAAAGTAAATATAAAAGAGAAAACATCTGAAGGTCAGATGTTTTCTCTTTTATTACTTTTAATTTTACGATTTTAGAGACTGTAAATTTTTTTATAATATCAAATATTTTATATACTTACATAAATACCATATTACCGATTTTTATGGAACCTGATTTTCTAATACCATTATTAAAAAACAATTTATTCTTTACTGGATTAGTTCCATTAAGTGCTGAAATTGCAGCCTTAACATCGCTTGAGCGTGCAGCTCTTCTTATGTTGCCATTTTGTACACAGCTAAATTTATAATAGCCTCTATACTTTTGGTTAATTACAGCACTAACTGAATTTGGAAACCGGTTGCTTCTAACCCTATTCATAACTACTGCTCCCACCGCAACCTGAGCATTATAAGACTCCCCGCCCGCTTCTGCAGTTATTAATCTAGCTAGCAATCTCAAATCACTTGCCGTATATTTTTTTGAACTAGTTACAGTTTTCTTTGAACTAACTTTACTTTTCTTTACAGTAGCAGTAGTTTTTACTGATACCTTAAGAATTTGTCCAGGGAAAATAGAATTATTCCATTTGTTGTTAGCTTTTCTTAATGTAGTTATTGATTCTCCATACTTTTGCGCTATGCGAGATAAACAATCTCCACTTTTCACAGTATACTTTTTAGTTGTTAAAGTAGCTGCAAATATATTTTGTGATAAAATTATTGAAATACCAATTGTTAATGCTGACGTTAAAAAAATTGATTTTTTGTTTTTAAATTTAGTCATTATTTGCCTCCTATTGCCTTCCAGGTTAGTTGACGGATTAGGGTAGAGGCACCCCACTTTACGAATTAATGTTTCACCCCAAAATTAAATCCCCGGTACTTCTTTTAGAAGATTCGGCTATTGACATATACTAATGCAGCATGAATAAATTGTCAATTTAGGCTATTTAAAAGATTTACAGCAAATTTAGATGTGAAATAGAATAACTTGTTTTCCCATATTCCCACAACCAAGGGGGATTAAGACCAATTAAAAATTGTTTTACATGTTATGAGAGTAAATTATATGGGCAATTATTCAATATTTGTTAACATATTAAAAAATAGTTAAAAATACTATACATTAGCTAAAACTGAGTTTATTATTATTTAACTAATTTCAATTTCATAATATCTTTCTAATTACTCATAGTAATACGATTAACCCCTGTTTAAATTATCTGTAATATACTCTAGTATATTATAGATTGTAATTCTAAATTAAATTTAATTTAATTCTAACCAATTATTAATTATGTACTAATTGTAAATTCATTTTAAATCATCAATTAAACACGAAGTGAAAAGGTAAACATTCGTTATTGTAGGTATAACATGGGGATTTAGAAACAGAAAAGTTTTGCATCAGAAAAGTGCAGACTATATTATAGATAAACCACAAGAATTGTTAAAAATAATTGCTTGTTAGTTAAATTAGATAAAATGGATAAATCTTAAAATGTTTATTTAAAATAAGAAGAGCTAACTATAGCTCTTCTTATTTTAAATAAATACTAATCAGGAATAACTGTCACTGACATTTTAGCATTTCTAACAACCTTGCTTGTTACAGAACCAATTATTCTATATAAACCTTTTTTACTACACTTTGTCATTATTATTATGTCATAGCTATCTTTTTCAGCCTTTCTTAATATTTCTTCTCCTGCGTATCCTAAAATTGAAAACTTGTCGACTTCATAACCTTCTAGTTCCTTTATTGCTTTATTTAAAATCAATTTGCTTCCTTCTGCTAAATAGTCAAATCCATTTGGAATTTCATTTGGCATTGAAACCATCATCTCGTTAGTTAAAACTGCTTCCATTACATTCATTAGTGTAATGGAAATAGCATCTTTACTAAAGAATTTTTTTAACCAATTAATAGAATGCATGCTTCTTTCCGTACCATCTAATGGTACCAAGATTTTTAATTTTTCCATATACAACGCCTCCTTTAATGATATTATGTATATATATATAATATCATTAAAATAAGTAATTGTCGTGAAAAGCGGAATATTATAAATATGGCTATTTTAGAATACCTTTATTGTATATCTCCATATTCAACTAAATTAAATTTAACATGAACGTTTATTTTTGAATTTTTATATGTCTTATGCCAATCTACTTTTTTAAAGTAACTGTTATACTTAGCTCTTACCATATTACCTATACCGATAGGATCACTTTCTATACTTTGCATGTACCCAATCACTCTTTGACAATCTTGCCTTAATTGTTCTTGTACATGTTCATTTAACTTTTTAACTTCTTTTTCATCATTTAAATGATCCCATTTATACTCATCTGCATATCCAGATAAATCTAAATAAATATCTACTACAGGTTTATTATTTTTAATAGAAACATTTATCTTTTTACTATTCTGACTAAGTTGAATAGCTGCACTTTGCTTTTCGCTATAAATTTCTTTGGCACTCGCTGGAATACCAGCATTGTAAGTATATTTTTTATGTTTTAAAGTTTTCATCATTGCAATTAAAAGTCCACTATCTTGTGCGTTTATAGCTCCAACCAATTTTTGATCTGAAAATAAGGCAGAGCCTTTAACCTCAACAGACTTATCAGTAATCTTAATCATTGGATCTGTATTATCAATACCTGGAGCCATACTTATTAAGTCATAATTAAAAATTCTTGTTTCATTGATGTTTCCGGTGCTAACCGCACGTTCAAGAAGGTCATTTAAATACACAGAGGATCTAGGTTTATCTTTAAAATTTTCTTCAGCTTGGTGTATTAAATCTCTAGGACTTCCATCAACAATTACAACCCAGGCAAGTATTGAGTTTGATGGATCCCTTTCGAATATTGAATTAGCATTAAGTATACGACCTTCTCCAGCAAATTCTTTTGAGTATAACATAAATTCAATTTTACCTGCTAGCATGTTCTTTCCTGACATTCTGTTTACATTATTCCTAGCTATCCTTGTTAAATTCGCTTCACTATCAATTACTTTTGATCTAGCACTTTTAATATCTGGATCAATTATTGGCATAGAATAAGTCAACTTAAAATTTCCTAAAGGAGCTCGTTCTATACCTACTATAGTTATAAAACCAGTTTTCTCTACAAGTACTTCATCCCAACAACCGCAAAGTATAAAGGGAATAACAATTATAAATGCAAATATTTTTATCCTCTTATACATGTGGATTCACTCCTTTTTTTCGTATGAAAGAAAATAAGTAGCATATAACTAAAAAAAACGAGAAAAAGATTCCAGCTGTTGACATAATCTTATCGTAAGTTTTTAGTTGTGAGATGCTTTTTGGTACATTACTTAATAATATTGTTACTGTTGTAAACACTAGTAAATATATACCTTTTTTCTTTAGACTTAATAGTTTATTTATACTATAATATGCTACACAAAAGTATCCTCTAGTCGTCATAGCCATTGCAGGGAGCCATATAGCTATAAATAGTATATCCATTCTTTCTATTATTGGGGCCTTATATGCTCTGGATAGTGTAATCGTTGGATGTACACTTTTTTTTAGCATTTCCTCTCCAAAGAAAGACGTAATAACTAGAATAAGTAATATATAAAATGCGGTGGTAATTATATTAGACCCTATTGAATATTTCATAGCCTTTTTTTTATTTGTAATCTCTGGATATATAACTGAAATTACTTCATAACCCAGAAATGCATAAATAGAAGGGGTAAAACTTGCTTTTATCCCTTCTATACCGCTTTGACCAATAGGCAATAAAAAATTAAATCTTAAATCTTTAAATACAAGAAAAAACAAAATACAGCAAAAACTCAATGAAAGATATATTGTGGATGCAAATCTACCTACATATTTTAATCCGTACCATGCTAAGTAACAAGTAGGTATTAAGGTAAGAATAGATAAAGCAAATGTAGGCGTTGATCTTAATAAATTAACATGAATTACATTTGTATAGGCTCTTAAACTTAGACATGTACTGTACCATAAATATAAAACTATAAATAAATTTAGCAAAGCACCTAGGTAATTTCCATATAAAAATTTATTTATATCGTATATTGATTTGTTGTGATATCTATTCATAAGTTTTATTATTAGTGAAATTATAACACTTATTATTATGCCATATAACAATATTGAGATCCAACCATCATGTCCACAAACTATAGCTAAAGTGGCTGGTAAGCTAAGAACTCCTGCACCTATTTGAATCAATACAATAAGTCCCATCAATTGACCAGAGGTAATATTATTTTCTCTATTATCCATTTTTCTTACCCCTTTCCTTATCTAGTGGTTTAGCTACATCTGGCCTTTTCTTTAAATATCTGATTGGAGCCCTTATATAGGTATCTTTTAAATCACTAAATTTAAAAGGTGCTATAGGTTGGAAATAGGGTTCTCCAAGAGAATCTAATACTATTAGGTGTGCAACCAAGGTTACCATTGGAATTACTACTCCCAAAATACCAAATATTGATGATGTTACCATAACTATATATTTAACAAGTCTAATAGAGATTCCCATGTCATAAGTCGGCATAGTAAAGCCCGCTATGGCAGAAGCAGCTATTATTATTACCATAAGGTCGCTTACTATTCCAGCCTGTATTGCAGTCTGACCTATTACTAATCCTCCAACAATACTAATGGATCCCGCTATAAAAGATGGAAGTCTAATGGAAGCTTCTCTTACCGTCTCTATCATAAATTCTATTAAAAACGCTTCAATAACGGGAGGAAATGGTACCTTTGTTCTAGATTGTGCAAGTTGAACTAGTAAAGGTAACGGTATCATGTAGTAATGGTAAGTAAGTAATGCTATATATATACCTGGAAGAAATAATGCTATTAATATTGCCATCGTACGAAGAATTCTTAAGTAAGTTGCACCTACCCAATGAGTTGTATAATCTTCAGGTGCTTGAGTAAATGCATGAAAAGTTACAGGAGTTATCATTACAAAGGAAGTTTCTTGAAGCATTATTACAAATTTACCCTCTAGTAATCCTGCTACCGCTTTATCCGGTCTTTCTGTAGACAGATATTGAGGAAAAATAGAATTTGGATGATCCGCAATAATTTGTTCTAAATATCCAATTGCAATAAGGCTATCTGTGTCTATTTGATTTATTTTGTTAGAAATAATTTGTAGTAAATTGGGGTTAGCAATATGTTCAAGGTAAGCTACAGAAATTGTTTGGTGTGAGACATTGCCAACATTAAAGTCCTTGAATTTAAGATTGGCAGTTTTTAATTTTCTTCTTATAGTAGATATATTAGTTGCCATATCCTCAATAAAGCCATCATGATCTCTTCTTACACTTTTTTCACCTTCTGGTTGTTGGATGCTTCTTTTTTCATACTTTTTTAAAGTACATGAAATACCTTGATTTAATCCCTCGCATATAAAAACTGCGCTTCCAGCTAATATATCTTGTATTAAGTTGTCAATTACTATTGGGAATGTTAATCCTGCTACAGGAATTTTATTAGGAATATCTTTAATATCATTAGCATCCAATTTTTCTAATTTAAGTAAAGGAGTCATGAAATCTCTCTGAAAAAGGTCAACATCACATAAACCTTGAACAAAAAAGAAACAACCTTTTTTTCCTGATTTTAAAATAACTTTTCGCCTTATAATATCAGGACAATCTTTTAATGTTTCATCAATCAATGAAAAATTTTTATCAAAGTTTTTATCTAAATTTACGTTTGTGTTTATATTTTTATTTTTATCTTCACCCATTTATATCACCATTTTTATTATTAGTAATATATAAAATTTTATGAACAAATTGTTCTGAGTAATAGGAAAACAGTAAAAAATCATTCAACGTAATAAGTCTCCACTCCTTTAAAAATTAAAGGAATAGAGACTTTGTGTTATCTATTTATCAGTCCTCACATGGATATATATAATTTGCTGCAGTACGAACATCTAATTCAAGTGGATCAGATGCAGCATCATCAGGGAGTACAAACACTAATTTACGTTCTATAGTGCCACATTCACCACATCCATTTTCTCTACATACAACTGTAATAAAACCTCTAAAAGCAAGTATTCTATGACAGTTATCATAAATAATACATGCAACAGCTACTTTTTTGTCAAAACATACATTTCTTACTTTTATTCTTACAGTTAATAATCTTGCACCATGTTTCTCCATATCTACTGGATCTGCATTAATAACGCTACATAAATCACATGAACATTTATTGCATTTAACACACTTATCATCTTTACCCATTTAATACAACTCCTTTATATATATAAATTTAGAATAAGACAATACTTAGTAATACTGATTTGGTCATTCAAAATTTTATAGTTACATATATCATGTAAAATATATTTTCAACATAATGTTTATACGTTGATATATGTTCTACTAAATCAGATTAATGTCTTGGATGCCTTTATTATAAATTTACAGTGGCTGAATTAATGGGCTTGTACAGAATATATTTAATGTATATTCTATATTTCTAATATATTCTATGAAAACATTTATGTGAACAAAAACAACAAGATAATATTAATTATCTTGTTGTTTTTATCCATTATTTCAATTGATTTATATGCTTACTTTAATCGTTTTTGACTAAAGATATACATCTGAAAGTTCAATTTTAATTTTCTCTATAGGATCATTTATATTACAACTTTTGTTTGAAGATAGTTTAGATTCTATGAGCCTCATAGGTAATTTAATAGTAAATTCACTTCCAACGCCCAATTCACTATTAACACTTATTTCTCCTCCATGCATTTCTACCAAAGATTTAACTAATGATAACCCTATCCCATTGCCTTCCACGCTCCCCCTAAGAGAATCATCGACCTGGGTATATGTATTGAAAATTTTATTTAACATGTTATGTGGTATCCCTATACCTGTATCCTTTATTTTTATAAGTATGTAGTTTTCTTTATCGTAAATATTTACATTTATTATCCCTTCTGCTTTAGTAAATTTAATAGCATTTGATAATATGTTAAGCATTATTCTTTCAAATTTTTCAGAATCAAAAGCTGTTATTTTTTCTTCTATGTCTGTATCAAACACTATTGTTATATTTTTGAATTTTGCATAATCTACTACAGATAGAGTGATATCTTCAATATTTTTTACAATATTATCATTTGTTAATTTTAATTTATAAAAACCAAGTTCAATCTTATTCATATCTATAAGATTATTGATAAGCCTTACTAATCTATAACAATTTTGTTTCATTACTTTATAATATTTAGAAAACATCTTATTATCAGGAGTTACAGATCCATTACTACGCTGATTTTCTAGTAATTGCAATGCACTAAAAATGATATTAAGTGGTGTTTTTAATTCGTGAGAAATAGAAGAAAATGTTTTTGATTGATTTATATTATATTTTCTAGCTTCCTCGAATAATCTGTGCTCATCTAAAATACTATCTTCCAATTTTTTTGCATCCAATTTTAATTTTAATTCCTCATATCCTATTTTGGAAATTGAATTAGAAATAAAAGATATAGTTTTTACAACTGATTTCAATTTTTGCTCCTCTACAACATCAATTTCCTTAAGTGCACCTATGAATTCATTTTCACTAAGATTTAGGTCTTTAATTGTATTTTTAAAATCTGAAACCGCTGGTTTATTGGTTAATAGTTGACCTCCCAATATAGTTCCGATATGTGTTCCATTCACTAAAATTGGAGCTGCAAAATCTATCAGACCTGCATGACATTTAGCTATATATGGTTTACCTGTTTTGGCAGCAATTTCTCCACATTTTCGATGAAATTCTGAACATTTATTATTTCCCAGCTCTGAATTATGAATAAAATTTTGACACACATTTGTATATCTACTAGGTCTTGTAACTGGATTTCCATTTATGTCTACAATAATACTTGCAATATCCATACTTTGTGCAAAGTTATCTTGAAGACCCTGGATTAATTCAAGATCTAAAATATCTGTGATTTCTAATGATTTTTTATCTATCATTTTTTCCCTCCTAATTTGTTTTTCTTTAAAAAAGAGTTTAAAAACATGTAAAGTTAACTCCACGCATCTCTACTTGAATTTAATAACTAATAAATATTAAATTTTAATTGAAACTCAACAGTTCTATTAGAACTGAATTATTTTCTTCAACAGCAAAAAAACTTTAGTTCAGCAACTGGCTACCACTCAAATGAAAGGCCCTTTAGCTTTGCGTCCTTACCTTTAGATAAGTTTGCTATTTATCAAAAAAAGTTTACAAAAAAATAATATAACTTAACTATAGAATATATTTGATATAATAGCAATATATAATATATTTTTCTATTATTTGTAAATATAAGAAAGAAAATGCTCCCCTTTCTAGTAACAGACTTTTATTATTCAATCTGTCTACTTTAAGGTGGAGCACATTAATCTTAGATTTTAGATATATAACATACAATTTATGTAAATAAACAAACAAGTTTCTGTTAATAACAAAATCTCCCTACGGTCGAGTAAAAACCCTTATGCCAAGCAAATATGATAATCTCATCGTCCTTTGATTATCATATTTGCATCACATTCTGGGCATAGAACAATAGGA
>NZ_JAHLEC010000115.1 GCF_018861705.1 Clostridium psychrophilum
AACAATTATACCAGAAAGAGGGGGTCATTGTTTTTTTTCTTAAAAACAGCTACAATCCTTGCAATTGCAGGGTCTTAAATAAATAAAACAAAGATAGTGTTAACACTATCCTATAAAATATGGGGGGATAAAGATGAAAAGAGGAATAAGTTCTTTACTAGGTATGGTTTTAATAGCGTCTACATTGGTAATGGGGGGGTGCGCTCAGAAGGCCAAAACTTCTAAGACACCAACTCAAAAACCAGTTACACTAACAATTTCAGCTGCTGCAAGTTTAACAGAAGCTATGGGTGAAATTAAAATACTTTATAAGAAGGAAAAACCAAATGTTACAATAAATTATAACTTTGGTTCATCAGGAATTTTACAACAACAAATAGAACAAGGTGCAAATGCTGATTTATTCTTTTCAGCGGCTACAAAACAGATGACCGCACTTCAGAAAAAAGGTTTACTAATTGACAGTACCAAGGTAAACTTATTAGGAAATAGTGTAGTGCTTATAACTAAAAGTGATTCTAAATTAAGTATTAATAATTTTAAAGATTTGGAAAACAGTAATATCAAGAAAATTGCTTTGGGAGAACCGAAAACTGTTCCTGTAGGTCAATACTCAGAGGAAATATTGACGTCTTTAAAAATTCTTGATAAAGTGAAAGCAAAAGCCGTTTATGGAAAAGATGTTAAAGAAGTTTTATCTTGGGTTGAATCAGGAGATGCAGATGCAGGAATTGTATATGGTAGTGATGCTAAGACTTCAAGTAAAGTAAAGGTTGGAGCAAAAGCGGGCACGGAATTATATAAAAAGCCAGTAGTTTATCCTGTAGCTGTAATTAAAGCTAGTAAAAATATAGATGATACTAAAGCGTTTTTGAAATATCTGTCTAGTGATAAAGCAAAAGCAGTATTTACATCATATGGTTTTAGTTCCCTTGTAAAATAAGTTAGGAGTTGGAGCGTATGTCAGACTATTCACCATTATGGATTTCCATAAAGACATCTATTACAGCTACAATTATAGTGTTTTTTATTGGTATCGCAGTGGCTTGGTTTATGGCTAACTATAAAGGTCGTGCTAGAGGATTATTAGATGGGATTTTGACATTACCAATGGTACTTCCTCCAACGGTTTTGGGATTTATATTGCTTATGATTATAGGCAAGAATTTTCCCATAGGAAGGTTGTTAAGTAAATTTGGAATTAATATAATATTCACATGGTATGCTACAGTTATAGCTGCAACTGTAGTTGCATTTCCTTTAATGTATAGGACGTGTGTGGGTGCTTTTAGACAAATTGATGTTAATGTTATTAATGCTGCCAGGACCCTTGGAGTATCTGAACGAAAAATTTTTTGGAAAGTAGCTGTACCGCTAGCTTGGCCAGGAATTGCAGCAGGTACAGTCTTGTCATTTGCAAGGGCACTTGGAGAATTTGGAGCAACTATAATGATTGCTGGAAGTATTCCTGGCAAAACGCAAACAATACCAATTGCAATATATTTTGCTGAGGTAGCTGGAGAAACTGGCAATGCTATTAAATGGGTAATATTAATATTTATAATATCTCTAACAGTTATGGTTGCTAGTGATAAATGGGCTGAGAAGCAAATGTTTATAGTGTCATCTGCAAGGAGAAAATAATTATGAGTTTAGAGGTAGATATTACAAAGAAACTACAAGGATTTGAGCTTAAAGTTGATTTCAAGGCAGAAAATGATATTTTAGGCCTTTTAGGGGCATCTGGATCAGGGAAAAGTATGACACTAAGGTGCATAGCAGGAATTGAAACACCTGACATTGGTAGGATAGTGTTAAATGGCCGGGTTTTGTTTGATTCAGAGAATAAAATAAACATGCCAATTAGAGAAAGAAAAGTAGGATTCCTTTTCCAAAATTATGCTCTTTTTCCGAATATGACGGTTGAACAAAATATTGGGTTTGGGCTTATTAAAAGTATTTCTAAAATTGAAAAAGCTAATAAGATAAGAAAAAAAATTATTGATTTACAGCTTAGTGGAATGGAAAAGAGGTATCCATATCAATTATCAGGAGGACAACAACAAAGAGTTGCACTTGCAAGAGCTCTTGTTGTAAATCCTGAAATATTACTTCTTGATGAACCATTTTCAGCATTAGATGAACATCTTAGAAATAACATGATTATTAGGCTACAGGAAGACCTTAAACAGTTTAAGGGAACATCAATTTTTGTTACACATAATATGGAAGAGGCTTATCAATTATGCAATAATATAATAATAATAGCAGGGGGAAGTATTGACGCTATTGGGCATAAGAATGTTATATTTAATAACCCACCGACTCTTTATTCTGCTAAATTAACAGGTTGTAAAAACATCTCAAAAGCTAGAAAAGTTATGTCCAATGTAATAGAGGCTATTGATTGGGGATGCAGAATTACTTTTAATTATGAATTAGAAGAAAATATAAAATATATAGGGATTAGAGCTCATTATTTAGAAATTTGTGAAGCTGATGAAGTCATTAATACATTTAATTGCTGGGTTGTTTTTACTAGCGAGGCGCTATTTAGAACAAAAGTATATCTTAAGTTTAGTGAGCCTATAGGAAATGAAAAGGATTATCATGTAATGTGTGATGTTTCTAAGGAAGAGTGGAATTTAATTAAGCAAAAATCTCTTCCATTTAAAATAAAAATTAATCCAGAGAAAGTTATAAAAATTAAGTGAAATTGAAAACAAATTTTGAATATTAAAGGTATAGAAGTAATTGTTAAAAACAAAACTTTTATACTTTTAATTGTTTTTTGAGCTTAATGCAATAAGTATTTATAAATATTAAATGAATATATCATGTTTTACATATATTGCTAAAAATAATTCAATAAAAACACTTCTAAAAACTTGAAAATTAGTATATAATAATTATACGAACTGGTGTTCTAAAATGTGGACAAAATAGATGAAATAGTGTTTTATTTATTTGATAATGTGTGGAGGGAAAGATGGAATACTGTCGTTGAATGAATTCAATGTTTTAAGGAGGGTAAGAGTATATGAAAGTTTTAGCTTTACCTATAGAGATGATTTCTTATACAGATAATAGAGGATATATAAAGCCTATAAGGTTTAGAATGCAAATAGATAATGCGCCTATGCAGGTCATAAAAATAGATAAAGTTATAGTAAAAGATACTGAAAAATTTGCAGGGAATACTATGCTTGTTTATAAGTGTCAGAGTCTAATTGATGATGTCATAAAATTATTCGAAATTAAGTATGAACTTACAACTTGTAAATGGATTCTGTTTAAAATCTAAAGTACAATTAAGTAATGCATACGAAAAAGCACCTATAAGAGATCACTTTTTTATGTGATTATCTTATAGGTGCCAATTCAATGATTATTATTTAAAAGGGTTTTCTGATTTATAAAGCATTCCTTTTGGTTGATTAAATGATAATTCTTTGACGCCTAAGTATTTAAATAAATTGTAAATTGCTTTTCCATAATGTCCAAATGCAACTGCACCATGATGTGGGAATCTCTTTTCAATTAACACATTACGATAGAATCTTGCCATCTCAGGAATTGCAAAAACACCAATTGATCCAAATGAACGAGTTGGGACTGGTAAAACTTCACCTTCTGCTACATATGCAGTTAATTCTGCTTCTGCATTGCTTTGTAAACGGAAGAATGTTATATCTCCAGGAATAATATCTCCTTCAAGTGTTCCTCTAGTTATGTTTGGTTCTTTATTAGGTTCAAGCGATCTTGCCATAATTTTTTGAAATTTCATAGTAGCACTTGTTAATTTACAAGAAGCTGTATTACCACAATGGAATCCCATAAATGTATCTTTTAATGTATAATCAAATTTACCTTTGATTTTTGAATCATACATATCAGCAGGTACTGTATTATTAATATCAAGTAATGTTACAACATCTTGGCTTATGCAAGTTCCTATATATTCACTTAAGGCACCATAAATATCAACTTCACATGATACGGGAATCCCCATTGCAGTTAGTCTGCTGTTTACATAACAAGGTACAAAACCAAATTGTGTTTGGAATGATGGCCAACATTTATTTGCAAAAACAACAAATTCCCTTGAACCTTTATGTGTTTCTATCCAATCTAATAATGTAATTTCATATTGAGCAAGCTTTGATAAAATACCAGGCATTTTATTTCCTTCACCAAGTTCTTCTTTCATGCTAGCTATTACTTCTGGAATTCTTGAATCATTAGCATGCTCATTAAAAGCTGCATATAAATCAAGTTCTGAATTTTCTTCAATTTCAACACCTAAATTATATAACTGCTTAATTGGTGCATTACATGCTAGAAAATCCTGTGGACGAGGTCCGAAAGAGATTATCTTTAGTTTGTCTAGTCCAAGTAATGTAGTAGCAACTGGTACAAATTCTGAAATCATATCGGCAACTTCAGGAGCTGTTCCAACAGGATAATCAGGAATAAATGCTTTTATATTACGTAGTGCTAAATTGTAGCTTGCATTTAACATTCCGCAATAAGCATCTCCACGACCATTAAGTAAGTTATCTCCACTTTCTTCAGAAGCAGCAACAAACATTACTGGTCCACCAAATTGTTTTGCAAGTAGAGTTTCTGATGTTTCAGGACCAAAATTTCCAAGGTATACTACTAATGCATTTACACCAGCTTCTTTAACTTCCTTTACTGCCTTTAACATATCTGTTTCATTTTCCACAGTAGTTAAACATTCAAATATATCTACCTTAGATTTCTTGAAATTTTCTACTACTGCTTTTCTACGACTTTCAGATAACTCCATTGGGAAGCAATCTCTGCTTACTGCGACAATTCCTAATTTTAATTGTGGTAAATTTTTCATTTTTAATTCCTCCAATTTGTTTTAATATATTTTAATGTATGTTTATTTAACTGAAATATTTAATCCCTTTAATCCTACAAATGCTCCCTGAGCACCTAAATCGGTATCCTTGTGGCCAATTAACCATTTGTTTCTAGCAAATAGCAAAGCATCCTCACCAGATTTATTAATCTTGCTTTCTAATGATAAATTAGTGTCCTTTGGTAAAACAACTACACATTTAAATCCATATTCATTAGCATTACAAGGTGCATAATGAAGTGTCGTTGCATAGACCTCAAGTATTGTACCAGTTGGAATTATAAACGCTTCGATTTTTGAAGTATCATATGAATAATCTTCTTCAACATCCTGAATACAACCTAAAAGTAAAATAAAATCGGTTACTGCAACATTTATTTCAGATGAACGATGATATTCAACTGCGTTCAATAAATAATTATTACCGTTACAATATCCTATTTGAATTGGTAATTCACCAAATTCTCTTGTTTTTAAATCTTCGAAAATTTTTAAATTTTCCAATTCTTTAACTGATGGTTCATAAATTACATCAGTTGGCAATGGTGTCGTTTTCATTTTTTCAATCAGTTTAGAACAATTATAATTTTTGAGAACACGTCCATATTTTTTAAATTCATTATCTGTAACTTTTTTAATAATCATATTTATTTTCCCCCTCATGTAGGTATTTAGATGTAAAATTAGATATCTTTTTAAAATCACTTTAATAAGTTCATTCTACATCTAATTTGCGCTTTCTGCAATATGTTTTTGTAAACTTTTTCATTTTATTAAAATTATCAATATTTTAATTTTGAAAAGGGATTATTTTTAGGCGAGATAATTAAAATAAATTGCTTTAGTTTACGTAATTTTCCATTTGTACCTATATACAGTTGGTTGTTTAAAACAATTCCTGCCCCAACACATTTGTGAATACTTCTTGTAACACAGATTGTTCATTACTGCTTTTCATAGTACCCCTACTAGTAAGTAATAGATTTCATATTTTAAAAAATTTAACATCCAATTGTAAAGACTATTTGATGAAATATTTCAAACCTAAAGTAATAATTGATGCAAAAATAAAATAGGGGAAGTAAATGTAATAACTGAATTACTTGTCCAAAACAAGAAACTAACGCTGAAAGAAAAAATGATTAAAGTCATTCAACTCTTGATCTAGTGTATAGTGGAGGATACATGATTTACTTGTACTATCTGTGAAAATATCTAATGTAGTGGGTATATTTGCTAAATAATTGTTAATGCTATTTTTCCTAATTGTATTTCAAAATCAATAATGTTCGTAGATTTATACAAATTAAATTTAGAATTTGTAAAACTTTTTAAAACGCATTGAAAAAGTTTTTTTGGTGTGTTATACTAAATTTATTAAAATAGCTTATAGGAATTTTTAAAAAACATGAAACCGTTTAATATTTACGAATCTATGCAATAATAAATTTACAACTAAATAAAATAAAAATGGGGAGGGTAATAACTTATACGGAATTTTTTAATAAATATGAAACCGTTTAATATTTACAAATTGATACGATAATAAATTTACAACTAAATAAAATAAAAATAGGAGATGATTATGACTTATATGGAACTTTTTAATAAATATGAAATCGTTTAATATTTACGATTACATGCGATAATAAATTTACGACTAAATAAAATAAAAAATAGGGGATGTTTTCAATGAGGGTAAAAAGAAAAATTAGCAGTTCTTTAATATATATTTTTGGTGCACTTAGCGGCCTTTTGTTTGGTTATGATACTGGAGTTATTTCAGGGGCAATTTTGTTTATTCAAAAACAAATGCACCTTGATTCATGGCAACAAGGTTGGGTTGTTAGTTCTGTACTACTAGGGGCTGTTCTTGGGGCTGCAATTATTGGACCAATGTCTGATAAGTTTGGACGTAGGAAATTGATTTTACTATCATCAATTATTTTCTTCGTTGGTGCAATTGGATCAGCATTTTCTCCAGGGTTTTCAGCATTGATTTTATCACGTGTTGTTCTTGGTATGGCGGTAGGTGCTTCCTCTGCTTTAATTCCAACATACTTAGCTGAATTATCACCTGCAGAAAAACGTGGTTCTGTGTCAAGTTTATTCCAGTTGATGGTAATGAGCGGTATTTTATTAGCCTACATAACTAACTATAGTTTCTCCAACTTGTATAGTGGCTGGCGTTGGATGCTTGGATTTGCTGCTATTCCAGCAGCAATTCTTTTCCTAGGAGGTCTTGTATTACCAGAAAGTCCTCGTTTTTTAGTTAAAGATGGTCGATTTGATGAAGCTCGAGATGTCTTAGCCCAAATGAATAAACATAATGAAAGTGCTGTTAATGATGAACTTATTCAAATTAAGAAACAAGCTGCAATGAAAAGTGGCGGAATTAAAGAATTATTTGGTAAATTTGTTCACCCGGCATTGGTTATTGGTGCTGGATTAGCAATTTTCCAACAGGTTATGGGCTGCAATACAGTTCTTTACTATGCACCAACTATCTTTACTGAGGTTGGCTTTGGTGTTCAAGCGGCTTTACTTGCCCACATTGGAATAGGAATTTTTAATGTTATTGTTACTGTTGTAGCTGTTATGATCATGGATAAAGTTGATCGTAAAAAGATGTTGATTTATGGAGCGATTGGAATGGGAACTTCCTTACTAATTATGAGCATTTCAATGAAGTTCTCTCATGGGTCATTAACTGCTGCAATTATTTGTGTTATTGCATTAACTGTTTATATTGGATTCTTTTCAGCTACGTGGGGACCTGTAATGTGGGTCATGATTGGTGAAGTATTTCCTTTAAATATTCGTGGACTTGGCAACTCATTTAGTAGTGTAATTAATTGGGGTGCTAACATGATAGTATCATTAACATTTCCTCCATTATTGAATTTCTTTGGAACGGGTAGTTTATTTATAGGTTATGGTGCCCTTTGTTTTGTTTCAATATGGTTTGTTAGATCTAAGGTATTTGAAACTCGTAATCGTTCTCTTGAAGAGATAGAAGCTACTCTTAGGGCACATGCTAGTAAGAAAAATGATAAACAACGTATTTGTAGTTGAAATTTTAGGGGAGCTGTTGTACTGAGAAATCAGTACAACAGCTTTTTTTTGTCCAAAGTACAAATGTGAGAGATTGCTAAATAACTATTTTATTTAGCAATCTCTCACATTACCGTGCGTGGGTTTATCTAACAATTATTGTATTAAGTTCTAAAACAAAAAGGAAACAACGCATTTATGTTCAAGATATACTGTAAGGGGTTGATATGATGTTTTAATGGTAGTATACCAGGTCAGAAGCCATATAAAAGGTACAATATATATATTATTGTTATACTAATAGAATAAGGAGTTCTCATAGGATAGAAGTGGAAACAAAAATAAATATTAAATTAATGTGGTTGGTGAAAAAAATCAGTCCTGATCATGGAACTTTTTTAGTTTTTATGAAAGATAATAGGGTAGCTATCAAAAAAATTAAAGGGTTTATTTTATTTACCAAGGGATTAGGGTTAGATGGTAATCTACTTGCTGTTGATGGAACAAATTTAAAGGTTAGTAAAATAATATCGCATGATTGTATGTAAAAAACTAGTATAATAAAAAATTATACTAGTTTTATAATCACCCTGAAAAATCCTTAACATAGTATAAGGATTTTTCAGGTATACTCTTTTACATAAATAAATAATTATATCTAAATTATTTTTTCATCTAAAAAAAATAATTTCCTCATTGGCAAGAATGCCGCTCCAAGTATAGATGCATTACCTTCTAAATTAGAAAACGATACTTTACATTCTTTTTTATCATAGAAATCGTTTTGCTTAAATATTTTGTCCATTAATTTTGTCTCAATAAGGCTCTTATAATCAGATATTTCTCCATCAATAATTATACATCGTGGATCTAATATCAATATTATATTCTTAATGCCTTCTGCTAAAAATTCTAAATAAGTATTTAATATTTTTTCCGCTTTATTATCTGTTTTGGACATCTCCATAAAATCCTTTAAGCTGTTATTTTTAATATTATATTCCTTTTTATATTCATCCAGTAATGCTTTTTTAGAAGCATATAATTCCCAGCATCCTTTTTTACCACAATTACATTGTTTCCCATTTTTTATTATAGTCATGTGTCCAAACTCTCCTGCACGCTTATTAAAACCTTTATAAACATTATCCGTAATTATTATGCCCGTACCAATACCTTCTGTTATTGATATAAAAACCAAACTACTTTTAACATAATTAAAATTTATAAATGCTTCTGCATATGCCGACGCATTAGCTTCATTTTCTATAAATATTGGCACTGGAAGATCACGTTCAAAATCTTTAAAACATACATTTTTCAACTTCAAGTTTGGTGCATTCCTTAAAATTAATTCTTTTTCATTAACAGTACCAGGTAATGAAAAACCTATTCCCAATATCCTATATAATGGTATATTATTTGTAGCAATAATATTATTAATTTCTTTTTTAATTTCTATAGTAATATTGTTGAAATCATCTATCTTATCAGGCACATTAATAATTTTTTCGACTATTATATTAAAATTTAGATTAGTCAAAATAATTCTAACTTGTTCTTTTGTAATAAGTATTCCAAAAGAATATCTACAATTTGGTAAAAATCTAACAATCGCAGGTTTTCTCCCTCCAGAAGATTCTCCAACCTTAGTTTCATCTAAATATCCTTGTTTTATAAGTTCCCTAACATTACTTATAACTGTTGGGATACTTATCTTGACAGTTTGGGCTATTAAACGCTTAGTAAGTTGTTGCTTCCTATATAACAACTGAATTATTTTTTTCTGATTTGTTATTTTTATTGTTTCTTGATTTGTAGTTTTTAAACTTTTCATATTATAACACCCATTTCATTAGTTTAACATTTATTGTATTAATTAATAATTTCTTATAAATCACTCATCAAAATATTATTTATATTTAAATCCATATTTTACTTGGTTCTTAAAGTTTTTTTGTCTAACGGATTATATGATGAACTATATATATTATGATTATCCCACAAAAAGCTTGTAATTACTTCCAAACGTAGTAATTATGATATAATAATATCAAAATCAGTACGTAGAGGAGGATTACTATGTTTTGCAAAAATA
>NZ_JAHLEC010000116.1 GCF_018861705.1 Clostridium psychrophilum
TATTTTTGCAAAACATAGTAATCCTCCTCTACGTACTGATTTTGATATTATTATATCATAATTACTACGTTTGGAAGTAATTACAAGCTTTTTGTGGGATAATCATTATATATTAATAATTTTCCTTAAAAGTTATATCATCGCTTACTATGCTATATTATTGTTAACTTTTTCTACTAGTTTATTCGCATCAAAAACAATTGCTTTTTTAACTAATAGAAATATTATATTTATAAAACTCTAAAATATAAATAAGGCGGATAATTTATCTATCTACCTTATTTATATTCTAATATTTATGCTAAAACAATTTAATTAGACTCTATTTGTTTGCTTTTTCAACTCTAATAACTTTACCTTTTATTGTTGATTTCTTAAGAGCTTCTAGTACTAGTTTGCCCTTTCCATTCATAATATCAACATTTGTAAAATGATCTTGAATATTAATAATTCCTATATCATCAGAACTAACATCTTTGATGCTACATATAGTTCCTACAATATCTCCAGTCCTAATTTTTTTCTTTTTTCCTGCACTAATATATAGTTTCATAATATCTTTGCTAAAATTAGACTCTTTTGTTTTTTTAATAACAGGTTTAGCATCATGTTTTTCATAAAAAGCATCTTTACATAACTCTGACTCTTGTTTTGATGGGATTTCAGCTTTAGGTATCTCCATACCTATATACTCCTCTATAGCTTTTAGAAATTTGTTTTCATGGTGGGTGCTAAATGTTATAGCTTTTCCTTTTTTTCCAGCTCTCCCTGTTCTCCCTATTCTATGAACATAATTACCTATTTCAAGTGGTAAATCATAATTTATAATATGAGTTATATTTTCTACATCTATTCCCCTGGCTGCAACATCTGTTGCAACTAAAAATCTATATTCACCTCTTTTAAATCTTTCCATAGCATCTAATCTATCATTTTGAAGCATACCTCCATGTATCTTAATACATGAGTAATAACGATTTTTCATTTGGGTAGTTATTGTATCAACGTTTTCTTTCGTTCTGCAAAATACAATGCAAGAATCTGGATTTTCAATATAAAGTATTCTTTTAAGTGCACTAAATTTCTTATCCTCTTCCACTTCATAACATACTTGTTCAATTTTATCGACAGTTAATTTTTCAGAGTTTATTTCTACTTTAACAGGATTAACCATATACTTGGTGCATATTGCTTCTATTGATTCTGGAATTGTAGCTGAAAACAACATAGTTACCCTATTTTTAGGAACAGATTTAATTACCTCTTCTACTTGTTCTATAAATCCCATACTAAGCATTTCATCTGCTTCATCCAAGATAAGATATTTCACCTTGTCTAATTTAAGATTGCCTCTTGCAATATGATCTAAAGTTCGTCCAGGTGTGCCTACTACAACATGTACCCTTTGCTTTAATTGTTTTTTTTGTGTATCTATAGGTTGTTTACCAAAAATAGCAACCGCTCTAATTTTTTTATATCTTCCTATATTTGTTATATCTTGACTTACTTGAAGTGCTAATTCTCTAGTCGGTGTCAATACTAATGCTTGTGGCTGCGTTTCCTCTATATCTGCATTTTCACAAAGGGGAATAGCAAAAACCGCTGTTTTCCCACTTCCTGTTTGTGATTTCACTATAATATCATTACCTTTAAGTGCCATAGGTATGGCTGCAGCCTGTACATCCGATGGATTTTTATATCCTAAATTTTTAATTGCTTTTAATATTTCTTCACTAATACCAAATTCCTCAAACTTCATGTTACTCATTTTAACTTCCCCTCTTTAATTCATAAATGGTTTTTATGTATAGTTTAAATAATTTTCAACTCATAAGTCTTTATTATACCATGGATAACCTTATAATTCCTGCTATAAATATTTATATAAAATAATTTTTTAATGTTACCACATGATAAAATGGATTTTAAAATGGGATAATGAATATATTCATTATCCCAACACATTAGGTATTTAATTATTTTATTCACATGGATATATATAATTAGCT
The DNA here is from genome assembly GCF_018861705.1 of Clostridium psychrophilum. Classification (GTDB taxonomy): domain Bacteria; phylum Bacillota; class Clostridia; order Clostridiales; family Clostridiaceae; genus Clostridium_AD; species Clostridium_AD psychrophilum. The sequence goes on from NZ_JAHLEC010000116.1 coordinate 2,010, forward strand.
GCAGTGCGAACATCTAATTCAAGTGGATCGCATAAATCGTCATCAGGAAGTACAAAAACTATTTTACGTTCAATCGTACCGCATTCACTTTTATTGCACTCATTATCTCTACATACTATTGTAATAAAACCTCTAAAAGCAAGTATTCTATGACAACTATCATAAATAATACATGCAACTGCTACTTTTTTATCAAAACATACATTTCTTACTTTTATTCTTACAGTTAATAATCTAGCACCATTTTTTTCCATATCTGCAGGATCAGCGTTAATAATGCTACATAAATCACATGAACCGCATGAACCAGCACAACTCTTTATATCTTTACTCATTTAACAAAACTCCCCTCTACATATAAATTTAAAAGGATTAAATTTTTTTAATATTATTTATAAGTTTTATATCATTTTTATGGTCGCATATATCACTACAATATACTGATATATGTACTTATAATCTATATTAATTTGTTTATTTTTCCATTATAAATTTACAGTTGACTTTATAAATGAGTTATAAACATTAGATAAATATAGTGTTGTTTATTTTATTTAGTATAAGAACTATATTCTAGTTAATTTTATTATTTGGATAATATAGATATTACATACTTTATATTACTAATATATTCAGTGGTATAAGTATATGTTAATGGAAATTAGCACCTCTTTTAAAGCATATTTAATCTCTAATCTAATTCTAATCTATTACTAATACAAATTTAACCACACTATTTTATACTAAAAGCATAGAGTTTAAACAAATATTAATGAAACTTAAAATTGTTTGGATGATAAAAAAGGAGGAATTAATATGTCAATAAATTTAGACCAAATTGATGAATTAAGAAAAAGAGCTAATGTCAGCTATGGAGATGCTAAAAATGCACTTGAGGAAACCGGTGGAAATATTATTGAAGCTTTAATTTATCTTGAAAAACAGAACAAGATTAAACCAGAAGAAAATACCTGTTGTAAAAACAATTTTCTTAAAACGCTAAAATCTATTATAAAAAAAGCGAACGGAACAAAATTAATCATTAAAAAGAATGACGTAGTAGTTTTAAATGTTTGCGTAACAATTGCAATTATTATAAGCATAATAGCCCCCCCTCTAGTAATTGCATTATTAATATTTTGTCTGATAACTAACCATAAAATAAGAATTAGAAAGAAAAATTCCGAAGATTCAGAGGTAAATAGAATTTTTGATAAAATGGCTGTTGTTGCTAATAAAGTAACTACAAAAATTACTAAGAATTTTAAAACTGAATAAGACCTAATATCCATTAACCTACATTCTGATAAGTGTAGGTTGTTTTTTTAATGTAAGGTATAAAATATACCACCAATTGACTGTAATTATATATAAAGTAATATATAATAATAGTATTGTTATTAACAATACTTGTCTTATATAATTATTAGCAACACAAAATATTTTAATCTAATATATTTTGGAGGTATATTTACATATGAATAAGCAAAAAATTTTGATAATTGAAGATGAAATAAAAATAGCACGATTTCTTGAGTTAGAACTAGAATATGAGGGTTATATAGTTGATCAATGCCATGATGGACGTGAAGGATTAGCTAAAGCCACTAATGAAATGTTTGACCTTGTGATTCTCGATATTATGCTCCCTTATCTAAATGGTTTAGAAGTATTAAGAAAACTAAGGCAAACATCAGACATACCAATTATAATGCTCACAGCAAAAGATGAAGTAATGGACAAAGTTATGGGACTTGACATAGGTGCAAATGACTACATGACAAAACCTTTTGCAATTGAAGAATTACTCGCAAGAATAAGAACAGCATTAAAAAAGACACCCGCACTTAGGGAGAACTTAAATATATTATCTATTGGAGAATTATCCATGGACTTAGATCAACATATGGTTACATTTAAAAATAATTGTATAGAACTAACGAAAACTGAATTTGATTTACTTAAATATCTAATAGAAAATAAAAATATTGTTCTTTCGAGAAATAAAATCATAGATATTGTATGGGGTTATGAATATATGGGAGATACTAATGTAGTCGACGTATACATAAGATACTTAAGAAGTAAAATAGATGATAGATTCAGCAAGAAATTCATTCATACAGTGAGAGGGGTTGGATATCTTTTAAAAGATGAATAGATTAAGATTTATCTTTAAATATATAATACAGTGCTTTCGATTATGCTTCAAGATAACAAGCGTAATACTAACTTTCACACCAAAGTTAGTAAAAAATGTAGCCCATAAAATTAATAAACAACTAAAATTTTCAATTAGTTTCAAAATGACTGCAGTGTACACTTTCATTTTTTCTATTATATTGTTTTTATTAAGTGTTAGTTTAATTATAGGGTTTAAACTCTTTCTACTAAATAATGTTCAGAGTGAACTCGCTAAATATAGTACCATTGCCACCAATTATTCTAAATCAAATAAAAGACTTCAAAACTTTAACATTAATATTTTTTCTAATATGAATTATATAAGCTTAAGTGTTTTTGATGAAAAAGAGAATCTTATTTTAACTTCGCTAAAAAGCGAAAAAAATGTTTCCTTTTATAAAGATAATTCACATTCTCCAGTTATTAATTACATAAATCAACAATTCTTATTTGTTACAACTAAGATAAACTTAAATAATAAAACAGTTTTCCTTCAATTTTCTAAAAATTTGGAAAAAGAAAATCTATATTGGTGTATTTTCACACTTATTATTTTTATAATAAATATTTTTTCTTTAATTATTACATTAAAAATCGGCTCTAAAACTAGTAAAAAAATGCTTTTGCCAATAATTAATATGACAGAAACAACAAAAGATATTTCAATTAATGCCTTAGGAAAAAGATTAGATGTTAGCAATTCTCATGATGAATTAAAACAACTTGCAGAAACCTTTAATGATATGTTAGACCGCATACAGAGTTCATATGAAATACAGAATCAATTTGTATCAGATGCCTCACATGAACTAAGAACCCCTATTGCAGTTATACAAGGTTATATAAATATGCTATATCGCTGGGGAAAAGATGATAAAAAAGTCCTATCAGAATCTATAATAGCTATTAAAGATGAATCTGAAAATATGAAAGAACTAGTGGAAAAGCTTCTCTTTCTTGCGAGGAGTGATAAGAATACTCAAAAAATTTGCAAAGAAGAGTTTTATGTTAATATACTAATTGATGATATTATAAAAGAAACAAAACTAATTGACACTGACCATGAAATTTCAACTACTATTAATGAAAAATCTCTTATTTATGCTGATAAAAAATTGTTAAAACAAGCACTGCGGATTTTTATCGACAATAGTATAAAGTATACCCCTAATGGTGGAACTATTAATATAAACGGATATATAAAAGAGAAAAGAATAATTGTTGAAATTATAGATTCAGGAATAGGTATACAAAAAAAAGATCTTCCCTATATCTTTAATAGATTTTATAGATGTGATAAATCAAGAACAAAAAACAGTGGTGGAAATGGCCTTGGCTTATCTATTGCAAAATGGATAATAGGCATGCATCATGGCAACATTGTAGTAGAAAGCAGATTGAATGTTGGAACTAAATTAATAATTAAATTCCCTATAGGAAAAAACAATTGACATATAAAAAACTTAAAATACACGATTATAAGAAATAATTTTCCTAATTCTTTTATAATTGAATAAATATTCAATAAAGTTTTAGTTACACAATAATATTTATTATAATAAAATTTTATGATGATAAATCATAACTACTTATATTTTTAACTTTTTATTTATTAAACTTGCCATATGATACAAAAATTTATTCAATTATGCGTATATTGTTTTACATCTACTGCAGTTATGTGATATCATTAAAGTTGGATTTGTTCTTAAATCTATTCAAAAGTTGCATTTATTTAATAAGACTTTTAAAAATGTATTTAAAATATTGTTTATAGCATTTGTATATGAAAATTTACATAAATTTATCTATTTAGTAAATTTTCTAACTTTTACAATAATTTAAATTAACTTGATTATAGGTAGTATGATAACTATAAGTTTTAAACTTATTAAAAAATAATATAATTTACAAAATCAATTTTGATATGATTAAGTAACAATTAAAATGTATTAGAAACTATAACTATATTATATGAGGAGTGATAGTATGCAAATAAGAATAGGCTACGTGGCCACGGCCTTAAAGGCAGCAAAAATAACTTCAGCTAGCACAGTAACTTTTTCTACATATACTAAACAATCAACAGCTAGAGATAAACTAGAAAAACTGCAAAAGGTAGCGGTATCAAACGTTAATGATTTGCATAAGATTTTGGAATACACAGTAAAAAATGATGTCCACTTTTATAGAATAACTTCGGCATTAATTCCACTAGCAGTTCATCCAGAAGTTACAAACTGGGAGTTTAGAAGAATATTAAAAATGGATTTTGAATGGCTTGGACACTATATTAATGACAATAAATTAAGGATAGATTTTCATCCTGATGAATCTAATGTTATAAATAGTTCTAAAGAAGAAGTAATAAAAACTACAAAAAAGAGTCTACAATTCCATGCAAACCTTCTTAAAGATCTTAATTACCCTTTAGGAAAATTAGTATTACACATTGGAGGTAAGGAAGGCGGAAAACTTGCTGCTACAGAAAGATTTTTTAAGAATTTCAATAATTTACCAAAGGAAATTACAGATTTATTGATATTTGAAAATGACGATAAAAGCTTTACTACTAAAGAAGTTTTAAATATATGTAAAGAAATAAATGTTCCTATGGTACTAGATGTACATCATAATAATTGCAACAACGGTGGCGACGAACTTGAACCTATGTTGAAAGATATATTTGAAACTTGGGAAGGTCAACCACTACCACCAAAAGTACATTTTTCGAGCCCAAAAACTGGAGAAAAGGATAAAAAACATGCTGATTATATCGATGCAGAATCCTTTATTGAATTTATTGAAAAATGTATTCCAATAGGAATAAGTTTAGACATAATGGTAGAAGCAAAACTTGCAGAGTTATCTTTAAATAAACTTTTAGAAGAAGCAAAAGTTTTAAGACCTGATTGGCTTTGGCTTGATAACAGCACTATAGAATTTTTATAAAATAATTATAACAAAAAAGACTTTAACGACATTTATATCGTTAAAGTTTTTTCTTTATGCAATACTATTTAGTTATCCTAATCTCTATTCACTAAAATTCAATAATACATTCAACTATGTAATATAAAATAGTTGGTTAAAAAGAAATAATATTTACTTTTGATTAATTTAATGCTATAATTCATATAATCTAAAAAATTTAGTGACATACTATAAATTCATTGATCAGGAGTAGTAGTTAAAGCCATGCAATCTTAGAGAACTGAGGATAGTGTAATCTCAGTATTGACAGCTTTAGTGAATGGACCTGCTAGAAGTAAAGCGAAATCATATTTTGAGAGTAGTATTTACCGGATTCCTACCGTTAAAAGGGATAGAGTATTTTGTACTCGAATTATTAAAATATGTTTTTTTATAGCATAATTTAGGTGGCACAGCGAATATCCTTCGCCCTATTATAGGGCGAAGTTTTTTTTGTCTTTAAAATTAAGGTAAAGGTGGTGTGTAGTCCCCTATTATGAAATTTGTTTACCTGTAAAAAAATATTAAAACCTGTATATATATTATTTTTAAAAGGAGATGCTTTTTATGAAAATGAATAAAATAATAATATCCTCTTTACTACTTGCAATAGGTCTTATATTACAACAAATCACACCAGGCTTTTTCTTTGGAATGAAACCTGATCTTTTGTTAATCTTTATGATTTTGTCAATAACTTTGACTAGGAATCTAAAAATCACTTTTATTACAGGAATAGTAGCTGGAATTTTATGCGCTTTAACTACAACTTTTCCAGGAGGTCAAATTCCCAACATTATAGATAAGATAATAACTTCAATAATTGTATATGGTATTTATAGAAAAATCAATTCTAATTCCCCAATAAAATTAACAAGTATTTATTTTATTGGTACTTTAATAAGTGGAAGCATTTTTTTAAGTTCAGCTCTTGTTCTTTTTGGTTTACCAGCACCTTTTTTAATATTGTTTGTAACAATTGTAATTCCTACTTCTGTAATCAATTCATTTATAGGATTTTTTCTGCATAGACTTATTATGAGTAACCCAGCACTTAGAAATAAATTTATAAACTATTAAAAACTGTACAAAAAAAATTTAAGAATCAAGCTCACTTAATGAGCTTGATTCTTAAATAAATATATTTTATTTAAGTTCTGGATAATATTCTTTAAAAGCTTCATCATAACCTTCCGGCTTTTTAAATTCTTGAACTTCACTTATAAAAGTTTTTTTGTTTTCAGTTTGCTTTTCTTTAGTTACTTTTCTATTCTTATCATTCTCCAAAATAAGACCTCCTCATTTTTTCAATACAAAAAATCATTGTATTCTTATCTTATAGTATTTGCAAAAGCAGAAAAAATATATGTATCTAAGTAAATTTATTTTTTTCTTATAACATTTATATTTTTAGGTTCTTAACGCATATAATCATAAATTTGATGAATATAATAAATATTACTATTTCAGTAAATTGCTCTAGATTCCACCATCGTTTTATTCCTATCTTTCTGTTATACTAAATATATTGTATTGCCGAATCTCCTAAATGGAGAACGGGGGATTATAATTTTGGGGTGAATCTTTTGTTTTAAAGTAGGGTACCTTTTACCCGAATCCGTCAACTAACCTCGCAGGCTTATAAAGGAGGACTCGTTATTATTAAATTAAATTTGAAAACTAGTTTGTTAGCTTTAACCTTAGCTTTAGTTAGTAGCAGCTCAGTGTATGCCGCTTCATATAAAGTTAAATCAGGTGATTCCTTATATAAAGTTAGCAAAGCCTACAACACAACTACGAATGTTCTAATAAAAAATAATGGACTTTCAAGCAGTAAAATATATTCTGGACAAGTACTAAATGTTCCAACTAATACTTACAAAGTAGTTAGTGGTGACACCCTATATTTTATAGGAAAAAAACACAGTATTTCGATAGCAAAATTAAGAACTGAAAATAATAAATGGGATGATACTATTTATCCTGGAGATGTCATTAAAATTCCAACTAATTCAGGAAATGGACAAGCTACTCCTAAAAAAGCTCAGTCTTCACCAGTTAAAGCTACGGGAGTTATTAAATATTCCAATAGTGACGTAGATTTGCTAGCTAGGTTAATAACTGCCGAAGCAGTTGGTGAGGGTCACGATGCGATGCTTTCTGTTGGAGCTGTAGTAGTGAACAGAGTTCAAAGTTCACAGTATGCAAATAGTATTAGTGGAGTAATTAATGAGAAAAGCAATGGCTACTATCAATTTACTCCAGTTAAAAATGGTATGATTAATAAAGCTGCTAGCAAAGCTGCTATTTCTGCAGCCTCTGAAGCTTTAAAAGGAACTGACCCAACTAACGGGGCCTTGTATTTTTATGATAATACCGTATCAAACAAGTGGTTAACTTCAAAACCAGTATCCACTTCCATTGGCAAACTAACCTTTGCTTTTTAAGAAAAATTCTAATTTAATTCAAAATAAAAACAAGCTTTCACATTTTTGTGGAAGTTTGTTTTTATTTATTAGAATATTCTACTCTTGTACTTATTATAAATTTTAATATATAAACAATCAAAAAACAAAATAAGCAAATATATAAACACTTATTAAAGTATTTATATATTTGCTTATTAAATCTTTTAAATCATTAGTCTCTCAAAATTAAACAGAAAATAGGTACGATTAATTACAATAGATTTTGAAAAATAAAATTAATTATTCTTCTTTAACATCGACCGAAGTCAATATTTCTACTCCCTAGAAAGGAGGTGATCCAGCCGCAGGTTCTCCTACGGCTACCTTGTTACGACTTCACCCCAATCACCGATCCCACCTTCGGCCGCTGACTCCTTACGGTT
>NZ_JAHLEC010000117.1 GCF_018861705.1 Clostridium psychrophilum
TTATTGAAATTTTCATATTAATTTACAATATTTTCAAGAGGCATAGCCTAAAATTTGAAATAGCTTAACTCCTACCGGAGAAAATATAGCTTTTTGTGGCTTAATCATAGATTAATATTTTTTATGAAAAAATATAAAAATGAGAGGACGATGAAGGATATGTCGAATTTATTTAGCTTTTTAAAACCTGCTAAGCCTATTAAGAGATTACCAAAAGAAAAAATTGATTCAGCTTACAAAAAATATCGGTTACAAGTATTTATAAGTATTTATATTGGTTACATGGGTTACTATTTTGTTAGAAGTAACTTTTCATTAGCTAAGATGTACCTCATTCAAGAAGGCTTTACAAAAACACAACTTGGTTTAGTTGCCTCTGCACTTGGAATGGCTTATGGTGTCAGTAAATTTGTTATGGGTAATGTATCAGATAGGTCTAATGCAAGATTTTTTCTAGGAATCGGTTTAATTTTGTCTGGTGTTACAAATTTATTTTTCCCAATTACATCAAGTCTTACAATAATGTTTATGTTAATGCTTGTAAATGGTTGGGTACAAGGTATGGGTTGGCCACCATGTGGCAGAATCATGACTCATTGGTTCTCTGATAAAGAACGTGGCGTTAAAATGTCTATTTGGAATACAGCACATAATGTGGGTGGTGGATTTATTGCTACTATTGCACTTGTTGGTGTTCAAATATTTGGAGGATGGAAAGGAATTTTTTACTTACCAGTTATTATTGCAATTGTGATAGGATCACTGTATATGGTTTTTGCAAAGGATACACCTCAATCTGTAGGACTTCCTCCTATAGAAGAATATAAAAATGACTACCCTGCATTTAAAGTAGCTAATAGAGAAAAAGAAATGACTGCAAAAGAAATACTATTTAAATATGTACTCAATAATAAATATATATGGTTTATCGCTCTTGCAAATGTGTTTGTATATTTAGTACGATATGGTGTCATTAATTGGGCTCCATTATATTTACAGGAAGTGAAAGGTTTTAATGTTAAAGAGTCAGCACTTGCATTTTCTTTATTTGAATATGCCGCAATTCCTGGTACTATTTTAATTGGATGGATCAGTGATAAAATATTTCATGGTCGTCGTGCACCAGTAGGTATAGCTTGCATGGTAGGAGTAGCAGTTGGTGTGTTCATTTATTGGCAGAGTTCAAGTCTTTTAGCAGTAAACATTACTTTAGCTTGCATAGGTGCCTTAATATATGGACCAGTTATGCTTATTGGAGTAAGTGCCTTAGATCTAGTTCCTAAAAAAGCTGCTGGAACTGCTGCAGGCTTTACGGGGCTCTTTGGATATCTTGGCGGACAAGTTGCAGCTGAAATAGTAATGGGAATGATTGTAGATAAATACAACTGGAATGGAGGATTCATAATGCTTATGATTTCTGCTGTACTTGCTATTGTATTTCTATCTCTTACTTGGAATGTACATGATAGGTCAAAACCAGAATCTGAAGATGTTGTGTCAGCAAGTTAAATAGGCACGTGGAATGAATAATATTTTTTATAAGCCCTCTATGGTATAGAGGGCTTATAATTGTGCACGTGTTATTTGTATAATTTAGTGTAGCAATTATTTTATTATTCGTTTACCGATAACAAATTTTTCTTTGTAATATCCAGTTAATTCAGATATTTTTATAACATCACCAGTTTTTGGGGAATGAATAAATTTATTGTTTCCAACATATATTCCAACATGAGATACTTGATATGGAAGAGCTGAATTTGTCATGAAAAAGACTAAATCGCCATTTTTAAGATCATGTATATTAATAGAAATACCTTTATTTATCTGGTCCATAGTTATTCGAGGCAAATTTATATTGAAATGGTTATAAACATATTTTACAAAACCAGAACAATCGAATCCACCACTTATATAGTTGCCAGCAGCATCGGTTATTGCGGGTGTTGTTCCGCCCCATAAATAACTCATTCCAAGAAATGTATCTGAGTATGATATTAAAGTATTTCCAGTTATTAATGTTTTATATTGTTGTCCATTTTTTATATATTCAGGCTTGTTTAATGGAGTTTTAAAATTTGTGAAAATAGTGAAAGTCATATATATTAGGGATCCTAAAATAAGAATTGATGTTACAAGATAAAGTTTTGTTGAATTCCTTTTATTAAAAGATTTCCTCATTGTTTCTCCTTTGCTCATATATTTTAAATAATCTTATATTAATTAAATTATTATAATATTTGTAGTAATATTCTATAATGTTAATAAAAATAAATAAGAAGGCTACTTATTTTGTTAAAACAAGTGTTAATTGGGAAGTATAAAGATATTGAGTAAAATGCGATGTTAAGTTTATAAGAAAGCAAGTGTGTTTATTGTTTAAAGAGTATGAATTTAAATGGGAGGTAATTTATGGTGAAAAATAAAATATATTATGTTATGGATACAATGTGTGGATGGTGTTATGGTACTAGCGATGTTATAACAAAGTTACAGGAAAAGTATAAAGATATTTATGAGTTTAACCTTTTACCAGGAGGAATGTGGACGGGTGATAATGTTAAAAAAATGAGCAGTGGCCTAAGGGATTATGTAAAAGGTCATAATGTAGAAATAGAGAAATTAACTGGGAAAAAATTCGGAGAAGGTTATAATAAAAATATAATAGAGAGCAATTTAATAGTTCTAGATAGTTTACCTGGGGCAAAAGCAGTTGTTACAATTCAAAGGATAAAAAAGAAAGTGGCTTTTAACTTTCTTAAGAAAATTCAAGATGCATTTTTTGTTTATGGAAAGGACATGAACAGCTTAGAAGTTTACACTGATATAGCTGAAAGTTTTAATATACCTGGTGAGGAGTTTCTTAAAGAATTTAACTCAGAATCATTAAGAAAAGAGACATTTAAGTGTTTTGATTTGGCAAACTCAATGGGTGTTACAATGTATCCAACTATCATATCGGTAGGAGACAATAAGGTAAACATAAACTCACAAGGATTTACTAGTTTTGAGGATTTGGATAAAATGTTTTCTTCCCCAACTTTTGCTAACCAAATCTAGTTAGGCAAAAATTGTTTTATAAACAAAAGGCTGTGAAGTAAATTATTTCACAGTTTTTTGTGATATGGAGAATTTAATAAGTAACTAAAAAATTATATTATACAATAGAAACACATTCATATATATTAAGAGTTAACCATATATATATATTATGTATTACATGTAAATTAGTACATATAATGTGATTAATTTTTATTATAATATGTAATTTCCATGAGGATGGAAAAGAAAGAGGGTGCAAATGGATAATCTAATGATTTTTATCATAGGAGTATTAGAAATTACTATACTTGATTTAACATTATCTGGTGATAATATAGGTATTATTGCGTTAGCAACGAAAAATCTATCTCCTAAATTTGCAAAAAAAGCTAGTTTTATAGGAATAGCAGGGGCTATTGGATTAAGAGTATTATTTGCTTGTATTATTACTCAAATAATGAATATACAGTGGTTACCAATTAAATTAATTGGTGGACTTATTTTAGTAAAAATAACATGGGATTTTATAAAGCCTGGATACCAGGAAGAAGATTGTAGTGTGAAAAAAGCAGGAAAGTTTTGGGAAGCAGTAGCTGTAATTATTATTGCAGATATTAGTATGAGTCTTGATAATGTAATTGCAATAGCGAGTACAGCAGACGGTAATGTGTGGTTAATTATTATCGGTATTTTAATAAACATACCAATAATTTTTTACGGAAGTCAATTTGTATCAAATTTAATGAAAGACCATCCTATTGTTATATACTTAGGTGGCGCAATATTAGCTCATACATCCTTTAAGATGATACTTGAGGATAATTTAACAATTAAATATCTGGGTTTTTCACATGTAGTATCAATAATAATTCCCTGGGTTTTTGCCATTAGTATATTGTTGTACGGATATCTAATAATAAAAATAACAGAAAAGAAAAACTTACGCTGGAAGCCATTACATAAGATATAATATGCTGCGACACAGGAGATAATTTAATAGTACAACCAGGTTTTTAGTAAATATAGTATTATTTTTTAGTATACTACATTTTGTATACGATCAAAGAGAGCATATACGAAGACAACATGACTATGCAAGCAAATATATCAACAAAGAGGAAAAATGTACCACAGTGGATACAAACACATATAAAACTGCACCTGGTGATTTCTGCGTACACAAAAAAGCCATCTAAATATAGATGGCTTTTTAATATGGTTAAAAATAATATTTATTATGCTGAATGATTTGTTTCATTTACGATTTAATGTATAGCCTTCTTTTTATACTTCTTGCCTGTAGTTTCAACACTACCTATAGTTATAAATGCATCTTTATCAAATCCATTTACTATAGATTTTAACTTAGCAATTTCCAACCGAGACACAACAACATAAATTATATTTTTAGAATCTCCATTATTTCCGCCCTCACCGTTAAGAAAAGTCATTCCTCGACCAAGCCTATCCATTATTGCTTCTGAGATATCTTTGTTTTTATCTGAAATTATGATTACAGCCCTTGATTCGTCAATGCCTTCAACAATAATATCAATGACTTTAATTGCTATAAAATATGCTATGAGAGAATACATTGCTCTATCCCAACCAAAAAGCACGCCGGCTGCAAGTAATATAAAAAAATTAAAGAACATTATTATTTCACCAATTGAAAAATTAATTCTTTTATCTAAAATGATTGCAACGACTTCTGTTCCATCTGTTGAACCACCACTTCTCATTATTAATCCTATTCCTACGCCCTCAATTATCCCACCGAAAACTGATGCCAATAGAATATCCTGTGTTATGCCAGGAATTGGTTTAAGAATAGATACGCCTATAGAATAGCATATTACTGAAAATATAGTAGCAATTGTAAACGTCTTTCCAATTTGTTTATATCCTATTACAAAGAAAGGTATATTAAGTATAAAGGTAAGTAATCCTAATGGTACGTTTATAAAATGATTTACCATAATTGATATTCCAACAACGCCACCATCAATTATATTATTAGGTATTAAAAATATTTCTAAACCAATTGAATACAATGTTGCACCAATCATAATAATAATTATTTTCATTAGGGTAGTGTAATATTTTTTGAAGCTTTTAGTCATATAATAATCCTCGCTTTCTTTAATCTAAACTATAATAGTAATATATTTCAACTTTTATTTCAACCTTAATACTGTTTAAAGTGGCATTATATGGTTATAAAATGTATCAAACTTACATAAGAGGTAACGAATGAATTTTGTATATGGGAAATAAATATGCCACTTGGAGTTATCAGAGGCACATTTATTATTTGAATTATCTGTGTAATTTTTTCTATTACAAAAGTATTGATAATTATTTGCTTGTTGTTCCAGTAGCCCCAGTTGATGATCCTGTAGTACCAGTAGTACCCGTGGTACCTGTGGTACCGGTTGATGATCCTTTAGTGCCAGAACCAGTAGTACCAGTTGATGAGCCCGTGGTTCCTTTAGTCCCTGTAGTTCCAGTTGAACCTCCTGATGTTCCAGTACCCGTGGTTCCTTTAGTACCTGTGGTGCCAGTTGATGATCCTTTAGTGCCAGACCCAGTAGTATCAGTTGATGAGCCTGTTGTTCCTTTAGCATTTGTAGTTCCAGTCGTTGTTTTTTTATCTGTAACTTTAGTTGATGATCCTGTCGTTTCAGTTGAAGTTTTTACGCTGGGAACTTTAGTAGATTTAGTAGTTTTAGTAGATTGTTTATTTTTGTTATAATCGCTATTTGAAACTTTTGGACTTACAATTTTGCTGCTATTTTTATATACAGGAGTATTATTTGTAGTATCTTGAGTAGTTCCAGTAGATGATGGAACAGATTTTTTTTCAATTACTGGTGTTTTTACAGCTGCTTTTGGAACAACAGTTTTCACCGTGGGAGTTGCCTTTTTATTAGACATTTCATTGATAGTAAAAGCCCCTATAACTCCAGCAATCATTACTAAAATAATTGATAAAATAATTACCTTTGCATTTTTACTCCTGAGAGGCTTCTTATTTCTAGGCAGCACTTTGCTATCTTTTTTATTTTTTGTTAGTTCAGCAATTTCTGACTTACTCATAACCGTTGTAGAATCGTTTTTTAAGTCAGGAACTATTACATCACTTATAATTTTTGTAGCATCATCTAAGTCATTGTTTACTTCAATTATGTAATTAGGATTCTCTTTAATTGCACTTAAAATTGCTATCATTTCAGTAGCCGTTTGGTATCTTTTAATCGGTTGTTTTTCCATTGCTTTCAAGATTACCTGGTTTATATTTTCAGGTATATCAGTAATAACTTCTTTAGGCGCAGTAGGAGGTTCCTGAATATGCATCATAGCTATAGTAATAGCACTGTCTGCATTATATGGTACTTTCCCAGTCACCATTTCATACATTACAATACCTAAGGAATATATGTCTGTTCTACAATCAACATAAACACCTTTTGCTTGTTCCGGAGAAAAATAGCGTACGCTACCCATAACCTTATTGGAATTAGTTACGGTTCTTGAATCGGCAACCTTGGCTATTCCAAAATCCATAACTTTAACTGTATGGTCTTCTTTTATCATGATATTATCTGGTTTTATATCTCGATGAATTATATTGTTTTTATGAGCACATTCAAGTGCTTTGGCTATTTGTAAAACTATATTTATAGTTTTTTTAGAACTAAGTCTGCCATCGTCTTTTATTACTTGTTTTAATGTTTTTCCATTAATATATTCCATAACTATAAAGTTAATATTATTTTCTTCACCAACATCTAGAACACCAACAATATTTTGATGTGACAATTTTGCAATTGAAGTGGCTTCTCGTTTAAACCGTCTAAGAAACTCTTCATCATTACTTAACTCTGTTTTCAATATTTTTACAGCAACAAATCTATTTAATAAGTGGCACTTTGCTTTATATACAGTTCCCATGCCACCTTCACCAATCTTCTCTAATAATTCATATCTATTTAAAAGTAATGTACCTATCATATATTATTTGTCCCCCTATGAAGAATAGTAACAGGATATATTATATCATAGTCTATTGCCCACTGTTTGAAGTGAATTTGAATTATTTACTCAACTTCGTTTAGAAAAAGCATTGTTTTTGAGGTAGCTTTTTAAGAAAAATCACAAGCAACCAAGATGTTTTTAGAAAACGTAGTCTATCCAAATACTGGGGATAGGCATCAAAACGTGAAAACTATGCGTTGAAATAGTTATAAATAAATAGTAATAAGCCATTCAATATAATATTAATTATTTTGAATGGCTTTGACTCTAACAAGTATCAGTAAGCTTCACCTTTTTTATTAATATATCTTTTAAATTTATATATATAAATTTTACAACAATTCTTTTTAATTTAATGTTTAATCTTATCATTATAAGAAAATGTAATTTACTCAATTATCACAATGTGAGTAGTAATTTCCATTATCTCTTTATGTTTATTTTATAAGAATAGCTAGTTAAAGTCAATAATTAAAGTAATATTTATTCCAAGTAATTTTAATATTAATATTTAATTGTAACAATAGTTGAAATTTAATAAAAAATGAATATAGTATTAGATTTTATTGACTGTTATACTTGTTTTGATTTTAATTTATTAAATAATTATATTTAACATAAAATTAAGTATTTATTAATACAAAAATATAACATATTGTGGTAAAATATTATAATAGAGTATTTTTTATTGTAATATTTTGTGAAAAAGTAGAAAACGATTATATCTTAATTACAACAAATTATTTGTAATTAAATAGTAGTGAAAGTTTTTTGAAAAGAAATAATACTTTTATAAGTAATATTAGAACTAAATGTTGTTGCTTAGAATACATCTACTTGTTTTATATCATTGGTTATAATATTATTTAGAATTTATATATGGATAAAGTGTATATACAACCTAATTTTATTATCAAAATAATACTTTCAGAAAAACATTTTGAAAGTAAATTTTAACATCGTTAATTGTGGATTTTGTTAATCCGGGAAAGAGTAAACTGAAGGATGATGATATATATGAATGATATTTTTTACAAACAGGTAACGGAGCAACTTAAAATGAGACTTAAAGATAATGAAGAAAAAGAGAAACAGGCAGAAGAGCTAATGATTGCTAATAAAGAGCTTGCCTTTCAAAATAAAGAGAAAGCAGATAGAGCAGCAGAGTTAATAATTGCTAATAAAGAACTTGCCTTTCAAAATGAAGAAAAGGCAGACAGGGCAGCAGAGCTTAGTATTGCTAATAAGGAACTTGCTTTTCAAAGCGGAGAAAAAGCAGATAGGGCAGCAGAGTTAATTATTGCTAATAAGGAACTTGCTTTTCAAATCGGAGAGAAAGCGGATATGGCAACAGAGTTATTTATTGCGAATAAAGAGATTGCCTTTCAAAGTGAGGAGAAAGCAGAGAGGGCAGCAGAGTTAATTGTTGCTATTAAAGAACTTGCTTTTCAAAGTGGGGAGAAAGCAGATAGGGCAGCGGAATTAATTGTTGCTAATAAAGAGATTGCTTTTCAAAACGAAGAGAAGGCGGACAGGGCAGCAGAGTTAATAATTGCTAATAAGGAGCTTGCTTTTCAAAATCAAGAGAAAGCACATAGGGCGGCTGAGTTAAATATTGCTAATAAAAAATTAATTATTGCTAATAAAGAGTTAACTGTTGCAAGCAAAGCTCAAGGAGAATTCCTTGTTAACATATCTCATGAACTGAAAACACCACTAAATGTTATATTTGCAACAGCCCAATTATTTAGTATGTATTGCGATTCAGATTCACTTGATGAGAAGAAGGATTCAATTGTTAAATATACTGAATCACTTAAACAAAATTCTTATAGGTTATCTAAACTTATTAATAACATAGTAGACACATCAAAGATTGAAGCAGGATTCTTTGAATTGAATTTATCAAATAGAAATATAGTCGAAGTTGTAGAAGATATAGTGACGTCTGTAACTGCTTTTACTGAAAGTAAAGGTATAAATATTATTTTTGATACGGATTTAGAAGAAAAGATAATTGCTTGTGATTCAGAAAAGATTGATAGAATTTTATTAAATCTTATATCAAATGCGATAAAATTTTCAGATGAGGGCGATGAAATACTTGTAGAAGTTAAAGATAAGGGTGAATTTGTTGAAATATCAGTCAAAGATAATGGTATTGGCATCGAAAAAAAGTATTTAAATATGATATTTGATAGATTTAAACAGGTAGACAAATCATTATCAAGAAATACAGAGGGTACGGGGGTTGGATTAAGTTTAGTTAAGTCAATTGTAGAATTATCCGGTGGCAGTATAAATGTAGAAAGTAAACTTGGGAAAGGAAGTAAGTTTACAGTTAGAATTCCTTCCAAAACAGTGCTTAAAGAAAATACACTTTATAATAGCAATGTAAAAAGTGAAAATGAAAATATACAGGTGGAACTTTCAGATATTTATTAGTGATGTCATTTATAAGTTGCTTAAACCATTCATGTATGGGGCAAAGAAACAGAACCATATGTATATATAAAAAAAACTTAGCAATTATGGAAAATACTGAAAAAGTCATTTTTAAATAAAATGATACTTTTTCGGTGGTCTTCAATTATGCTAGGTTTTTTATTTTTTAAAATATAATATTTTTTTTATTAATAGTATGATTATCCCACAAAAAGCTTGTAATTACTTCCAAACGTAGTAATTATGATATAATAATATCAAAATCAGTACGTAGAGGAGGATTACTATGTTTTGCA